>NZ_CDXDOS010000005.1:14780-28881 GCF_978021245.1 Frankia sp. CoBUL1 | reverse complement strand
AAAGCGGCGGTGGGTGCGTCCGGCGCGACCCGGCGCCGACGGGGGGACGATGTGGTGATGGCTGGGACCGGCAGGACGGATTGCGGCTTGAAGCCGCCCCGGACGGGTGCGGGGAGGTAGGCGGTGGCGCTGCGTAATGATGTGAAGACGCGGTTTCGCGATCCGCATCCCCATCCCTCCGGCGCGCGACCTCCGGTCCTGCCGTCGCGTCTCGTCCCGCGGCATGTGGGCATCGTCATGGACGGCAACGGACGGTGGGCGAAGATGCGCGGGCTGGCGCGAACAAAAGGACACGAGGCCGGCGAGGACGCCCTGTTCGACTGCGTCGAGGGCGCAATCGAGCTCGGGGTCCGATGGTTGTCGGTGTTCGCCTTCTCCACGGAGAACTGGAAACGGTCACCGGACGAGGTGGCGTTCCTGATGCGCTTCACCGATGGGGTGTTCGGCCGGCGCATCGAGGACATGCACGCGCTCGGTGTGCGGGTTCGCTGGGCGGGTCGTCGTCCCCGGCTGTGGGGGAACGTGATCAGGCGGCTGGAGTCGTCCGAGGAACGTACCCGTGACAACGACCGGCTCACCTTGGTGATGTGCGTGAACTACGGCGGCCGGGCCGAGATCGCCGATGCCGCGGCGGCGATCGCCCGGGACGTGCGGGAGGGCCGGCTGCGCGTCGATCGGATCGATGAGGCGACCATCGGCCGTTACCTGGACGAGCCCGACATGCCCGATCTGGACCTCGTCATTCGGACTTCCGGGGAGCAGAGGCTCAGCAACTTCCTGCTCTGGCAGGCCGCCTATGCCGAGTTCTCGTTCGTCGAGACGCTCTGGCCGGACTTCGACCGGCGCGATCTGTGGTCCGCCTGTGAGGACTTCGCCCGACGGGACCGGCGCTACGGCGGAACCGTCGCCCATCACGTCTGATGCCCGGGCCCGACGTTCCGACCGGACGCGACGTTCCGACCGGACCCGACGCTTCCCCCGTGCCCGACTGGGCGGTGCCGACGGCCGGTGCTCCGGTCGTCGCCCAGATCGCCTTCGCCGTGCCTGGGGACGCCGTGCCTGGGGACGCCGTGCCGGGCGGTGCGGGGTTCGCCGCGGCGGCACGTCCGGCGCTCGACGCGCTCGCCCGGGCCCCGGGATTCCGTGGTGGGCGGATCGCCCAGGCGCTCGACGAACCCGGCTCGTGGCTGATGACCACCGAGTGGGACGGGCCGGGCGCGTGGCGTCGCGCGTTGTCCGCCTTCGAGGTGCGGTACGCGCTGACGCCGCTGCTCGTCTTCGCGGTTGACGGGCCTGGCACCTTCGAGGTGCTGGTGTCGGTGGACGGGCCGGGCGGCTCGGCGCGGACCCATCGGTCCGACCGTACGCCGGACGCCGACACCGCGGCCCCCGGCGAGCCGCCGCGCTCCGTCGGTGCGCCGGGCGCCGGCCGGCCGTGACCAACCGCGGGATTGTCGGTGGGTACCGGTAGCCTCGACCCAGCATCATGGAATCTACGATCTATGGATTGTGGATCTATGGTTTGCAGATCTATTGATCATGAATTTATGGATCATGGATTCGGAGTGTCGATGTCCTGTGGACAGTCCCCTCCCTGATCGCCTGACCGCTCTCTTCGGACACCGGTCGCCGGCGGACCGGTGTCCGGTCTCCGGAGCCGGGGTGTCCCGCCCCACTCGTGACCGCGACAGCGAAATGCCGAGGCTCGCTCGATGTTGACCATGCAGGACGCGCTGCTGGCGCTGACCCGTTACTGGACCGACCGCGGCTGCATGATCGTGCAGCCGTTCAACACCGAGGTCGGCGCCGGTACGCTCAACCCAGCCACGGTGCTGCGGGTGCTCGGACCGGAGCCGTGGCGGGTCGCGTACGTCGAACCTTCGGTCCGTCCCGACGACTCCCGCTACGGCCACAACCCGAACCGGCTGCAGACCCACACCCAGTTCCAGGTCATCCTCAAACCGGATCCGGGTAACCCCCAGGAGCTCTACCTGGGTAGCCTCGCGGCGCTCGGCATCGACACCGCCGCCCACGATGTCCGGTTCGTCGAGGACAACTGGGCCTCGCCCGCGTTCGGTGCCTGGGGTCTGGGCTGGGAGGTCTGGCTCGACGGCCTGGAGATCACCCAGTTCACCTACTTCCAGCAGGCCGGTGGCCAGACGCTCGACACCGTCAGCGTCGAGATCACCTATGGCGTGGAACGCATCCTCATGGCCCTGCAGGGCGTCCGCCACTTCAGCGAGATCGCTTACGCCCCCGGCATCTCCTACGGCGAGGTGTTCGGCCAGGCCGAGTACGAGATGTCCCGGTACTACCTCGACGACGCCGACATCGACACCGTGCGCCGGCTCTACGCCGACTACGCCGCCGAGGCCCGCCGGCTCATCGACGCCCGGCTGCCCGTCCCCGCGCACTCCTACGTGCTGAAGTGCTCGCACGCCTTCAACATCCTCGACTCCCGGGGCGCGGTCTCTACCACCGAGCGGGCCACCTCCTTCGCGCAGATGCGCGGACTGTCGCGGGAGGTCGCGACGCTGTGGCGGGACCGCCGCGAGGAGCTCGGCCATCCCCTCGGGGCGGCCTCCCCGCCACCGGCCGCGGTGCCCGCCGCGGTGACCACCCGGGCCGAGGCGCCGGCCACCCTGCTGTTCGAGATCGGGACGGAGGAGCTCCCGGCGGCCGAGGTGACCCGGACCATCGAGGCGGTGCGCGCCGGCCTCGTTGAGCGGCTGGCGGCCACCCGCCTCACGCACGGTGCGGTCCGGGTGCTGGGCACTCCCCGGCGCATCGTGGCGATCGTTGACGAGGTGGCGCCCCGGGAGTCGGACGTCGAGCGGGTCGTCCGCGGCCCGCGCGTCTCGGCCGCCTACGACGCCGCCGGCGCGCCGACGAAGGCCGCCGTCGGGTTCGCGCGTGGTCAGGGTACGGATCCCGCCGGCCTCCAGGTCGTCACCCACCGCGGTGTCGAGCATGTCGCGCTCGTGCGCACCGAGGCCGGCCGGGACGCCGCCCGGGTGCTGGCCGGGGTGCTCGGTGAGCTGGTGGCGGGGCTGCGCGCGGAGCGCAACATGCGCTGGAACGATCCGACCTTGTCGTTCAGCCGGCCGGTGCGCTGGCTGCTCGCCCTGCTCGGCGAGACCGTGGTGCCGGTGACGGTGTCGACGCTCGCGGCCGGTCGGACCACCCGCGGCCACCGGCGGGCCGGCTCCCCACCGCTCGACGTGCCGAGCGCGTCCGGCTACCCAGAACTGCTCGCTGCCCGGTCGATCCTGCTCGACCCGGTGGTTCGCCGCGAGCTCGTCGTCGGGGAGGCGGCCAAGCTCACCGCGGACTCCGGCGGTCACATCGACCTCGTCGCCGAGGCGGACGTGCTCACCGAGGTGGCGAACCTCGTCGAGTTCCCGTGCCCGATCCTCGGGTCCTTCGAGGAACGCTTTCTGGACCTGCCGGCGGAGATCCTCACCACCGTCATGCGCAAGCACCAGCGCTACCTGCCGGTGCGTGACGCCGCCGGGCGGCTGCTGCCGTCGTTCGTAGCCGTCGCCGATGGTAAGGTCGACCAAGCGCTGGTCCGCGCAGGCAACGAGGACGTCATCCGGGCCCGGTTCACCGACGCCGCCTTCTTCTACGACGCCGACATCACGGTGCCGCTCGAGACGTTCCGGGCGGAGCTCGCGAAGCTGACGTTCGAGCAGCGGCTCGGCTCCGTCGCGGACCGGGCCGACCGCATCGCGGCGCTGGCGCGTGACCTCGCCGAGGAGATCGACCTCGGTGAGGACGACCGGGCCACCTTGGGCCGGGCGGCCGCGCTCGCCAAGTTCGATCTGGCCACCCAGATGGTCATCGAGCTGTCGAGCCTCGCCGGCACGATGGCGCGGGAGTATGCCCGCCGGGCCGGTGAGCCCGAGGCAGTCGCCGTCGCCCTCTTTGAGATGGAGCTGCCCCGCCGGGCCGGTGACCAGCTGCCCGGTACCGCCCCCGGTGGCCTGCTGGCCCTCGCCGACCGGCTCGATCTGCTTGTCGGGCTGTTCGCGCTCGACGCGGCCCCCACGGGGAGTTCGGATCCGTTCGGGTTGCGCCGGGCCGCGCTCGGGGTCGCCGCGATCCTGGGCAGCCGGCCCGAGCTCGCCGGCCTCACCGTCACCGGCGCGCTGGCCCGCGCCGCCCGACTCACCCCGGTGCCGGTGTCCGCCGAGGCGCTCGAGGCCGCCGAGACGTTTGTCCGTGGCCGCTACGTCCAGCAACTACTCGATGCCGGGGTGGACCACCGCCTGGTCGGCGCGGTCGGGCCGCTCACCGGCACGCCGGCCCGCGCGGCCGCCACCTTGGTGACACTGCGGCAGCTCGTCCAGGGGGAGTCCGCACCCGCCGCCGGCTTCGCCGCCCTGGCCGCCGCGTTGCAGCGGGTCCGCCGGATTGTGCCGGCCGGGACCCCGGCGGTGCTCGACGCGCAGCGCCTCACCGAACCCGCCGAGATCGACCTGCTGGAGGTCGTGACAGCGCTCGCCCAGCGGCTCGCGTCCTCCGGTGCCGATTCGGCTGTCACCGCGGAGACGGCGGCCGGAGCGATCTCCCTTGATGAGCTGGTCGCCGCAGCCGGAGACCTGCCGGCCGCCGTCGACGTGTTCTTCGACGCGGTGATGGTGATGGCCGACGACCCGGCGGTGCGGGCGGCGCGGCTCGGTCTGCTGGCCTGGATCCGGGACCTGACGGCCGGAGCTCTCGACTGGGAGGCTCTCGGCTCGCTATCCGCTTCCGTTCGCTGATCATGGGCATTCTGGCTGCGCATACCGTTACCGCGGGTTAGCGTCTGGGTATCACTCCGGGGCGGAAGGGACGACCATGGCGCGCTACGTGTATGGCTTCCACCAGGGCAACAAGGACATGAAGGATCTTCTCGGTGGTAAGGGTGCGAACCTCGCCGAGATGACGAATCTCGGCCTGCCTGTCCCGCCCGGGTTCACTATCAGCACCCAGGCATGCCGGGAGTATCTTGTCGGTGGCGAACCGGTCGGGCTACGGGCGGAGATCGATCATCATCTTGCCGCCCTGGAGACCGCCCGGGGACGGCGGCTCGGCCAGGCCGACGATCCGCTGCTGGTGTCGGTGCGTTCCGGCGCGAAGTTCTCCATGCCCGGGATGATGGACACCATTCTGAACATCGGCCTGACCGATCAGGCCGTCTTGGGCCTGGCCGAGCAGTCAGGTTCGCCGCGGTTCGCCTGGGACTCCTACCGCCGGCTGCTGGCCATGTTCGGCCGGACCGTCCTCGGCGTCGGCGAGCCGTCGTTCGACGCGGCCCTCGAGGCGGCGAAGCGGGCCAAGGGCACCAGCAGCGACCTCGACCTCGACGAGAACGACCTGCGGGCGCTCGTCGCGACCTACCAGCGGATCGTGCTCGAGCGCACCGGCCGCCCCTTCCCCCAGGATCCCCGCGAGCAGCTGGATCTCGCGATCCGAGCGGTGTTCGACTCCTGGAACGGGCCGCGGGCCCGGCTGTACCGCCGTACCGAGCGCATTCCGGACGATCTCGGGACGGCAGTGAGCGTCGTCGCGATGGTGTTCGGCAACCTTGGAACGGACTCGGGCACCGGGGTGGCCTTCACCCGGGATCCGGGCAGCGGCGAACCCGGCGTGTACGGAGACTATTTGCCCAATGCCCAGGGCGAGGATGTGGTGGCCGGGAGCCGTAACCCGGTTCCCCTCGCCGAGCTGGAGCGGATCGACCCGGCATCCTTCACCGAACTGCGCGAGATCATGACGCGCCTGGAGAAGCACTACCGGGACCTGTGCGACATCGAGTTCACGATCGAACATGGCAGGTTGTGGATCCTGCAGACCCGCGTCGGCAAACGCACTGCCGCGGCGGCTTTCCGGATCGCCGCCACGCTCGCCGAAGGCGGTGTCATCGACGACGACGAGGCGCTGTGCCGGGTGAGCGGCGACCAGCTCGCCACCCTGATGTTCCCGCGCTTCGACGACACGGCCCGGCCCGCCCCGATCGCGACGGGAGTGAACGCCGCGCCCGGGGCCGAGGTGGGGGAGGCCGTCTTCGACGCCGCCGAGGCGGTGCGGGTGGCGGCCGAGGGCCGACCGGTCATCCTCGTCCGCCGCGAGACGAATCCCGATGACCTCGCGGGCATGCTCGCGGCGCGCGGAATCCTGACCTCCCGAGGCGGCCGGACGTCGCATGCCGCCGTCGTCGCCAGAGGATTGGGCCGGACCTGCGTGTGCGGGGCCGAGGAGATCGAGGTCGATCCCGCCGGCCGCCGCCTCACCACCGGGCGGGGTGTGGTCGTGCGGGAGGGGGACATCCTCTCCATCGACGGGACCATCGGCGCGGTATACCCCGGTTCCGTACCACTCGTCCCATCACCAGTCGTCGAGTACTTCGAGGCCGGCCGTCCCGACGAGCCCGGCCGCCTCGACCATCCCCGGCCGGGCGGGGACCTGGTCGCCGCCGTGGACCGGCTGATGCGGCACGCCGACCGGTCCCGCCGGCTGCGGGTCCGCGCGAATGCCGACACCGGGCCGGACGCCGCGCGGGCCCGCCGGTTCGGCGCTGCGGGCATCGGGCTGTGCCGCACCGAGCACATGTTCCTCGGGGATCGTCGTACCCTGGTCGAGCAGATGATCCTCGCGGGAACGCCGGCCGAGCGGACCGAGGCGCTCAGCCGGCTGCTTCCCCCGCAACGGGAGGATTTCGTCGAGATCTTCACCGCGATGGACGGTCTGCCCGTCACGGTCCGGCTGCTCGATCCGCCGTTGCACGAGTTCCTCCCGGACCTCACCGAGCTGTCCGTGTCGATCGCCGCCGCGGACGCCGCCGGAAGGCCGGTCGGCGACGCCGACCGGGCGAGGCTGGCGGTCCTGCGCAGCATGCACGAGACCAACCCGATGCTGGGTCGCCGCGGCGTCCGACTCGCTCTCACCGTCCCGGGGCTGGTGGAACTGCAGGCGCGGGCGATCGCCGAGGCGCTGGTGCGCTGCCGCAGCGTAGGCGGTGATCCCCGTCCCGAGATCATGGTTCCGTTCATCTCCACCGCGACGGAGCTGGATGCCATCCGGGACCGGGTGCGCGGGGTGCTGGCCGAGGTCGGCACCGAGAGCGGCCTGGAGATCGACCTGCCGATCGGCACGATGATCGAGGTTCCGCGGGCGGCGCTCACCGCGGACCAGATCGCCTGGCGCGCCGAGTTCTTCTCGTTCGGCACCAACGACCTCACCCAGCTGCTCTGGGGTTTCTCCCGGGATGACGTCGAGGCATCGTTGCTGCCGCGCTACCTTGACCTCGGCATCCTCGCCGGGTCGCCGTTCGCGTCGGTGGACCGCGACGGGGTGGGCGCCCTGATGAGGACGGCGGTCCGGGCTGGGCGGGGCGCTCGGCCCGATCTCGGCCTTGGCGTCTGTGGCGAGCACGGCGGTGATCCCGACTCCGTGCACTTCTTCGCCGAACTCGGGCTCGACTACGTCTCCTGTTCGCCGTTTCGGGTGCCGGTGGCCCGGCTGGAGGCCGGGCGTGCCGCGGTTCTTGGCCGGTCGACGGTCGGGTGAGTTTCCGCCTGGCTCGTTTCCTGCCCTTTCCGGGCCGGGATCCCGATCGGGGCTGGGCGGATGAAGGGGGCAGTTGCCCTGTGATGTCGGTCGTGTGCCCATAGGGACGCTACTGTTCGTTCGTGTGGGCCTGTCCCGTCCTCGTCTCATCGTCAACCCGTTTCGCGTGACCTGGTACCGCGTGCCATGGTGGCGTTGGATGATGCGGGCGGTGGCGGCTGTCCTCCTCGGCATCATGGTTCTCGCCGTGGTGACGTTTCTGCAGGTCTGGTGGGTGGGCAGGGAGGATCACCGGCCCCGGTCCGACGTCCTCGTGGTGCTCGGTGCTTCGCAGTACGACGGGCGTCCCTCGGCGGTCCTCGCCGCCCGTCTCGACCACGTGCTGGAGCTCTACCGGGAGGGAATCGCCCCTCAGGTGATCACAGTCGGTGGGAAGCAGCCGGGCGACCGTTACACCGAGGGCGAGGCCAGCGCGACCTATCTGCGGCAGCGGGGTATCCCCCCGGATCGGGTGCTCGTCCTACCCGAGGGTTCGAACACGCTCGGATCGCTGACCGCCGTAGCCGGGTTGATGAACTCGCGGCACTGGCACACCGCCGTGCTGGTAACCGATCCCTGGCACAGCCTGCGTTCTCGGACGATGGCCCGTGACCTCGGTGTTGACGCCGTCACCTCCCCGGCCGACCGGGGGCCGGCCGTCCACGGCTTCGGCACGCAGGTCCGGTACATCATCCGCGAGGGGATCGGTTACCGGTGGTACCAGCTCTTCCGCCAGGCATCACCACCTTCGGCGACCACCCGGGCCGTCTGACACCGGGTCGACGCTCGTCGGCAGCAGCGGATACGAACCCGTGATGCCTCTGACATATCAAGGCCCACTTCGGCTCTCTTTGCCGTCGGCCGCCGCTGATACGGTTCGGATCGCCGGGTGAGGGGGTAGTGCGACACGTGGTAGTGAGGCAAAGCGGCGGAGTCGGCTGCCCGCGGCGCGAGAGAACCCTCCGGAGATTACCTTCCGGGTGTGGAACGACACTGTAAGGAGACTGGTGTGGCAACTCCCGTATCCGAGAGCACGGTCGGGACGGCCGACCTGGAGACGGTTCGGGAACTCGCGCAGCAACTGCGGGTCGACTCGGTGCGCAGCAGCACCTCGGCGGGTTCCGGGCATCCCACCTCGTCGATGTCGGCCGCGGACGTGCTGGCGGTTCTCGTCGCGCGCCACCTTCGGTACGACTGGGACAACCCGGCGGACCCGGCGAACGATCATCTGATCTTTTCGAAGGGGCACGCATCCCCGCTGATCTACTCCATCTTCAAGGCGGTCGGGGTCGTCGGTGACGACGAGTTGATCAATGGCTACCGCCGTTTCGGTGAGCGGCTTCAGGGCCACCCGACGCCTGTCCTGCCGTGGGTCGACGTCGCGACCGGGTCGCTCGGGCAGGGCCTGCCCGACGGCGTGGGCGTCGCGCTCGCCGGTAAGTACCTGGACAAGGTGCCCTACCGGGTCTGGGTGATCTGCGGTGACAGCGAGATGGCGGAGGGCTCGGTCTGGGAGGCACTGGACAAGGCCTCCTACTACAACCTCTCCAACCTCATCGCGATCGTCGACGTCAACCGGCTCGGCCAGCGCGGCCCGACCGAGCTCGGCTGGGACCTCGACACCTACGCCAGGCGGGTGGAGTCCTTCGGCGCTCGCGCGGTCGTCGTTGACGGCCACGACATCGCCGCGATCGACGCGGTGCTCGCCGACGCCGAGGACGTCACCCGGCCGACCGTCATCCTCGCCCGCACCCGCAAGGGCGAGGGCTTCTCCGAGACCGCGGACGTCGAGGGCTGGCACGGCAAGCCGTTCCCCGCCGACATGGCCGACCGCGCCATCGCCGAGCTCGGCGGCCTGCGCGACCTGCGGGTTCGCGGTCCGGTGCCGCCCGCGGGCCTCCCCCGACCGGCGCCGGTCGAGCGGCCCGTCATCACACTGCCCACCTACGATCTCGGCGCCAAGGTGGCGACTCGGCGCGCCTACGGCCAGGCGCTCGCCGCGCTCGGAGCCCGCACCGACGTGGTGGCGCTCGACGCGGAGGTCAGCAACTCGACCTACTCCGAGGACTTCGCCAAGATCTACCCGGACCGCTTCTTCGAGATCTTCATCGCCGAGCAGCAGCTCGTCGCGGCGGCGGTCGGGCTGTCGGTGCGTGGCTACGTGCCTTTCGCCTCCACGTTCGCGGCGTTCTTCTCCCGGGCCTACGACTTCATCCGGATGGCGGCGATCTCCCAGGCCGACATCCGGCTGTCCGGCAGCCACGCGGGAGTCGAGATCGGCGCCGACGGGCCGTCGCAGATGGCGCTCGAGGACCTCGCCATGATGCGGGCGGTCGGCGGCTCGACGGTGCTCTACCCGAGCGACGCGACGTCCGCCGCGAAGCTCGTCGAGACGATGGCGAATCTGCCCGGGGTCAGCTACCTGCGCACCACCCGTGGCGCCTACCCCGTGCTCTATGGCCCGGACGAGCCGTTTGCCCCCGGTGGTTCCAAGGTGCTCCGCCGATCGAATGCCGACACCGTCACGCTCATCGGTGCCGGTGTCACCCTGCACGAGTCGCTGGCCGCGGCGGACACACTCGTGGCCGAGGGGATCGCGGCCCGCGTGATCGACCTGTATGCCGTGAAGCCGGTCGACGCGGCGACGCTCGCCGACGCCGCCCAGGCCACCGGCGGGCGCATCGTCGTCACCGAGGATCACTACCCAGAGGGTGGACTGGCCAGCGCGGTGCTGGAAGCGCTCAGCGACGGCGGCGTGCCGCTGTCGGTCCGTCATCTCGCGGTGCGGTCGCTGCCGGGTTCCGGGACGTCTCAGGAGCTCCTGGACGCGGCCGGCATCTCCGCGAGGCACATCGTCGAGGCCGCCCGCGACCTGCTGCGCTGACCCGTCCAGGGCCGGCGGCCGGCGGCCGAGAAGGCACGGGGCTGGGACA
Organism: Frankia sp. CoBUL1; assembly: GCF_978021245.1. Lineage (NCBI taxonomy): Bacteria > Bacillati > Actinomycetota > Actinomycetes > Frankiales > Frankiaceae > Frankia > Frankia sp. CoBUL1. Next base: position 18,355 of record NZ_CDXDOS010000005.1, on the reverse strand, counting down.
TCCGGTGGGACCGGGGGAGATCCCCCGGTCCCACCGGGCCGTCCCTCAGTCGTCTCCGGCTGGGGCGGGTGCTCCACCGAAGGTCATGTCGACCAGGGTGAGGTAGAGCCGGTCTGGACGCGGCAGGAACTGGATCTTGGAAAGTGCCTGGTCCTGGCCGGCGGACTCCACGACGAACTCGCCGTACCCGAGCAACCGGCCAAGCGGATCCCGGTTGTACGTGAGATCTGTGATCTTGGAAAGTGGCATCGTCTGGACCTTGCGGAAAAAGATCCCGGACACCTTCAGGAGCCGTTTGTCGGTGATCATAAGGTGCTCGAACTGCCAGTCGGCGACCCTCCACAGCATCCTCAAGATCATGAAGAGGGCGAAGTACCACAGCAGCGTGGTGATGATGCCGGCGTCGACGTCCTGCGAGGCGAACAGGATGTTCGCCACGAGCGCGAGCAGCACGGCCCCGACAGTCTGCAGGAAGATGGGCAGCAGGACCGCCCAGTGCAACCGCACCATCATCACCAGGCGCTCCTGGGATGCGAGGTACTTGGTGTCGCGCTGAGCCAGGTCCGGAAGCTGGAGTCTCACCACGCCGGCAGTGTCCCAGACATCAAGAGTGGCCGGGTAGCCATTACAGAGCGGTATCGGTTACGAACTGGGACACCCCGTTACCGACGGACTGCAGCCAGTCGAAGGCGCGGCCGACGATACTGGCCGCGCTGTTGGGCGCGGTCACCACGAAGAAGATGAGGAACGCGATCGCCCCATACCTAATGATCTTGTCCACGGCAGGCCTCCGGGCCGATTCGGGGAAGGGTGCGCACAAAGTATCGCCGCTGAGCTCGATGGAGGTCGCGGAATCGCGCCGATACTCTCAAACTCGTGGTCAGTGAGTGGTATGACACCTCGGACACGGCCCGTCGGGTCGTGGAACGCCCGAAGGCCACACCGGCTCAGCGCCGTCCCTTCGCCCGGGACCGAGCCCGGGTGCTGCACTCCAGCGCGCTGCGCAGGCTGGCGGGAAAAACCCAGGTCGTGGGCCCGCTCGACGACGACTTCCCGCGTACCCGGCTGACCCACTCCCTGGAGACCGCCCAGGTGGGCCGGGAGCTCGCCGAGGAACTGGGCGCGGACCCCGACCTGGTCGAGGCGGCGTGCCTCGCGCATGATCTGGGTCATCCCCCTTTCGGGCATAACGGCGAGCTGGCGCTTGACGAGGCCGCAGCCGCCTGCGGTGGCTTCGAGGGCAACGCCCAGAGCCTGCGCGAGCTGACCAGGCTCGAAGTCAAGATCGTCGACTGTGACGGTCGCAGCGCGGGCCTGAACCTTACCCGGGCGACCCTGGACGCGGCGACGAAGTACCCGTGGCCGCGCAGCCCTGGGCCCCGGGCGGACAGCGCGAAGTTCGGCGCCTACGCCGACGACCTGTCCGTGCTCCGCTGGGTCCGGGAGGGCGCACCGGCCGCCCGGCGCTGTATCGAGACGCAGATCATGGACTGGGCGGACGACGTGGCCTATTCGGTGCACGACCTTGAGGACGGGGTCGTTGCCGGACACATCGATCTGGCCGCCCTCGACGATTCCGGCCGCCGGGCGGAGCTCGCCGCCGCGACCGCCGTCCGCTACCCGGGGCCGTCCGCCGAGGCAGTGGCGGTAGCCCTGGGCACCCTGCGGTCCCAGCCCTGGTGGGTCCGCTCCGAGATCACTTCGGCCCGGGGCCAGGCCGCCCTGCGGGCGATGACCAGCGAGCTCATCGCCCGGTTCGCGCACAGCGCGGTCCGTGCCACCCGGGCGTGCCATCCCGACGGTCCGCTGTGGCGCTATGGCGCGGATCTGGTGGTGGATCCGGACACCGTGGCCGAGTGCGCGGCGCTCAAGGGGGTCACCGCCTGGTATGTGCTGGAGCGGCCGGGTGCCCGCGCCCGGCAGTCCCGGCAGCGGGAGGTGGTCGCGGAGCTCGTGGCGATGCTCTCCCGGGGCGCGCCGGACGTGCTCGAGCCGTCGTTGCGCGCGGCCTACCGCATGGCCGCTGACGATGCGGCACGGCTACGGGTCGTCATCGACCAGGTGGCGCGTCTGACCGACGCCAGCGCCGAGCGGCGGTATGCGCTGCTGTGTGGACGACCGGCGCCGCGGGTTCTGTGAGCCACGAGTCCGGTGTGCGGGGGACGCCGGTGTGCGGGGGACCCGGTGCGTGGTGGGTCCGGTGGGTGTCCACCGCTGGCCCGATGTCCCGACGGTGTTTCGGGTGTTCCCCCGTTCGGGGGGACACTCGCTCCCTCGGTTGGGGGAGCGAGCCGGCGCGCGCTCCGCGGCCCGACATCGCAGCTCGGCATGCACGTCACGGCCCCTGTCCCCAACATTCACGTGGCATGATCGGTACTGTCGTGCTTACGACACGTACCATCGCAGCGGTAGGACCGATGTGAGGGGCGCCGCGTCACTCGTCGACAGGCCGGGTAGGCCGGCGGGTGGTGGTCCTGGCATCGATCCGGCGGGAATGGACGTGGCAAACATATTGACGGGCGCTCTGCCCCGGGCGAGCTACCTCTCGTTCGGGTACCCGCAGAGTCTCGACGCGGACTTGGGAGGGACGGGTGGGGGGACGAATCCGTGACGCCGACGTCGCCCTGGTCCGGGAGCGCTCGCCGATTGCGGACGTCGTGGCCGAGCACGTACAACTGCGTCCGGCGGGGCGTAACGAGCTCGTCGGGCTGTGCCCGTTCCATGACGAGAAGTCACCCTCCTTCTACGTCAATGCGGCAACCGGCCTGTTCCACTGTTTCGGATGCCAGCAGGGTGGCGACGTCTACTCCTTCGTGCGGGAGATCGACGGGCTGACCTTCCGGGAGGCGGCGGAGCGCCTGGCGCGCCGGGCCGGGGTGGCGCTGACCTACGAGGGCGGTGGGACCACCGACCGTACGGTGTCCAGCCAGCGGCAGCGGCTGCTGGAGGCGCACCGGGTGGCCGCCGAGTTCTACGCCGAGCAGCTAGAGTCGCAGGCCTCCGCGCGCGCAGGCTGGGACTTCCTCGCTGCGCGGGGATTCGATCTCACCGCGGCGGCGCGCTTCGAGGTCGGCTACGCCCCGACCGGCTGGGACACCCTCACTCGGCATCTGCTCGCCCGGCGCTTCACCGGGGAGGAGCTGGTGCTCGGGGGGCTGGCCAAACAGGGCGTCCGCGGGGGCCTGATCGACCGTTTCCATCATCGGCTGATGTGGCCGATCAGGGATCTCGCCGGTGAGGTGGTCGGCTTCGGTGGGCGGCGCCTCGCCGAGGACGGCGCCCCGAACGCCGGGCCGAAGTACCTCAACACGCCGGACACGCCGTTGTTCAAGAAGGCGAACCTGCTCTACGGCGCCGACCTCGCCCGTCGTGACATCGCCCGCCGCTACCAGGTCGTGGTGGTCGAAGGCTATACCGACGTCATGGCCTGCCATCTCGCCGGGGTCACCACGGCCGTGGCGACCTGTGGCACCGCCTTCGGCTCCGAGCACGTCGCGGTGGTCCGCCGGCTGCTCATGGACTCCGACGAGCGTCGCGGTGAAGTGATTTTCACGTTCGACGGCGACGCGGCCGGG
>NZ_CDXDOS010000005.1:0-14326 GCF_978021245.1 Frankia sp. CoBUL1 | reverse complement strand
CCGGCCGCGACCCCTGCGAGCTGTGGATGAGCGGCGGCGACGGCGCCGTGCGGGATCTGGTGGCCAGCCGGGTGCCGCTGGTCGAGTTCGCGATCCGCGGGGTGCTCGACCGCTACGACCTCAACACCACCGAGGGCCGGCTCGCCGCCTTGGACGCCGCCGCGCCGCTGGTCAACCGGCTCAAGGACGCCGCGTTGCGGCACCGGTACGCGGTGAACCTGGACCGCTGGCTGGGTTTCCTCGACGAGCGGTTCGTGGTGGGCCGGGTGGCCGAGCACCGGTCGAGGCAGGGGAGCGAGCGGGCTGGTGCCCGTTCCGCGCCGATGCGTCGGCGCGGGGCGGGGGCCGATGACGCGGCGGTCATCGTGGAGCGTGAGGCGCTCAAGCTGGCCGTTCAGTATCCCGGGCTGGCGGGCCCGATGTTCGACACGCTGGCTCCGGAGATGTTCACTGTTCCCGCGCACCGTGCCGTCCGTGACCTCATCGCCGAGGCCGGTGGGGTGTGCGCGGGGCTGGCGCGGTCCGGTGAGGTCACCACCTGGGTGACCGAGCTGACCGCGGCGGCTTCGGAGGAGGAGCTGCGACGCTTCGTCACTGCCCTTGCAGTGGAGAGGGTGCTGTGCGACCACGATGTGGATGATCGTTATGTCGACGAACAGATGTCGCGGGTACAGGAGTTGCATGTGACCCGTCGGATCACGGACCTGAAGTCGCGTGTGCAGCGGCTCAACGGGGTGACCGACGCCGAGGCCCTTCGTCGTGCATTCGGCGAGCTGATCGCTTTGGAGCAGCACAAGCATCAACTCCGGGAGCGGGGCGTAGGTGCCGCGTAACCTGGGTCGATCCCGAGAAGGAAGTGACGAGATTCCGCCCATGAGTCCTACCGTCCTACCCCGCGAAGCCCAGGTGGACGAGGTCAAGGACCTCATCACCCGGGGCAAGGAGATCGGGTTCCTCACCACCGAGGATGTCACGGTCGCCATCCAGGCCGCGGAGCTGCCCCCGGAGCAGGCCGAGACGGTGCTGCAGGTGCTGAACGACGAGGGCATCGAGGTACTCGAGGCGGGAGGTGAGAGCCCCGACGAGGAGGATCTGCTGGCCCGCCGTCGCCGCGAGGAGGAGGAGCTCGCCCTCAAGGCGCCGACCTCCGACCCGGTGCGCATGTACCTCAAGGAGATCGGCAAGGTCCCCCTGCTCACCGCCGAGGAGGAGGTTGATCTCGCCAAGCGGATCGAGGCGGGGCTGTTCGCATCCGAGAAGCTGGCGGTGGCCACCAAGAAAACTTCCCCGCAGATGCGGCGGGACCTCGAGGCCATCGAACGCGACGGGCAGATCGCCAAGCGCAAGCTGGTCGAGGCGAACCTGCGTCTCGTCGTCTCGATCGCCAAGCGGTACGTCGGGCGCGGCATGCTGTTCCTGGACCTCATCCAGGAGGGCAACCTCGGCCTGATCCGGGCGGTCGAGAAGTTCGACTACACCAAGGGCTACAAGTTCTCGACCTACGCCACCTGGTGGATCCGGCAGGCGATCACGCGGGCCATCGCCGACCAGGCACGCACCATCCGCATCCCGGTGCACATGGTCGAGACCATCAACAAGCTGATCCGCATCCAGCGGCAGCTCCTGCAGGACCTCGGCCGGGAGCCGAGTCCGGAGGAGATCGCCAAGGAGATGGATCTCACCCCGGACAAGGTGCGTGAGATCCTCAAGGTCTCACAGGAGCCGGTGTCGCTGGAGACCCCCATCGGTGAGGAGGAGGACTCCCACCTCGGCGACTTCATCGAGGACTGCGACGCCGTCGTCCCGGTCGACGCGGCCAGCTTCATCCTGCTTCAGGAGCAGCTCGACTCGGTCCTGCACACCCTGTCCGACCGGGAGAAGAAGGTCATCCAGCTGCGCTTCGGGCTCACTGACGGGCACCCGCGTACGTTGGAGGAGGTCGGGCGCGAGTTCGGGGTCACCCGGGAGCGCATCCGCCAGATCGAGTCGAAGACGCTGTCCAAGCTTCGGCATCCCTCCCGGTCGCAGAAGCTGCGCGACTACCTGGAGTAGGAGCGACCGGCAACCATTTCCGGCTGTTGGCTGCCGATAGCGTTATGGTTGTCTCTGGTCGATATTTGATATTCGTAATCCGGATCCGGGAGTCACGCCGATCCGGTGGGAGCATCGGCCCGTGGCGCCCCCCGCCGGGTTCCGGTGCCCGTGGGCTGGACCGGGATGTCCCGGCCCTCGCTGGTCGGTAGCCGTCCGGTCAGGGCGGTGAAAACCGTGCGGAGGTAGTCGTCGGGCCGAGTGGCGGCCTCGGCCCACTCCGCGGCGTGCCGGCCGACGCGGGCCAGTCGCGCTCGGTCGGCGAGCATGCCGTGCAGGACGTCCGCCAGCGCCTGCGCCGACTCGTCCATCGGCGTCTGCCCGGTCACGCCGTCCTGGTAGGCGTCGTGGCTACCGCCTGAGGCGGGTCCGACCACCGCGCACCCGGCGAGCTGCGCCTCGAGCAGCACGATGCCGTAGCCCTCGCCGCTGATCCGTGGCCCGCGCGAGCGGGTGCGGGTGCACAGCGCGAACAGGTCGGCGGTGGCGTAGAGGCGTGCCAACGCGTCGTCGGTCGGGGACTCGTGCAGCTCGGTGTCGGGGTGCGCGGACACCAGCTCATGCAGGGCCCCGGGTGCCGGGCCCTGCCCGGCGAACACCAGCCGGACCGGGCCGAGGGTGGCCCGGACGGACTCCACGGCCTCCAGCAGGACCCCCGCACCCTTGCCCACCCAGTCACTGAGCCGGAACACGCTCAGCATGGTCGGTACGGGGGACAACGGCCGGCGGCGGTTCGCCTCGGCCAGCAGGGTCGCCCGCCACGTCGGTGAGATGCCCGGCCGGAGGATGGGCGCCAGACCCAGCGTCGACAGCGCGCCGGCGCTGTAGGAACTGATCGTGACCGGGCGCAGGAGCGGGTCGGCGCGCAGGATCGCGCGGTCGGTGCGGCGCATGCCCCAGATGTCGGTGCCGTAGAGCAGCACCGGGCCGAGACGGGCCCGGGACAGCCGGACGGCCGCCGCCGCGACAGGGATGAGGTTGGCGTGCCCGGCGACCACGCTGTCGGCCTGGCCGAAGCGGCGCGCCGCGGCGAGCGCGTGCGATGTGAAGCGCGCCCTGATCGCCGGGGTCAGCTCGACGCCTGGCTCCAGCATGTCGACCCGCAGGAGATCGGCCCCACCGGCCCGCAGTGTCTCTTCGATCGTCGAGAGATAACGCTCGATCCCGCCACCGAGGCCGCGGGAACTGCTCAGCAGCAGAACCCGGGCGGGTCGATCGGTGAGGGAGGCGGTCGGGGCGGTGGATCGACGCGAGATCTGCACGGAGAGCGATTTTAATGTCTCTCCAGGTGCTAGTCCTGTGTTGCGAAGCGTGTCATAGTAACGTTTCGAGTTCTCTTGACTGCCTGTAGCTTCTCCGATGATGGCGACAAGGGGTCGTGTATGGAAGCCGATCTGCGGTACCGCAACGGTGGTAACCCGTCTCTCCTCGATCTGATCGACATACCGGCGGGTAAGGCGCTGGATTGTGGGTGCGGAGCCGGGGACAACGCGCGGCTGCTGCGGGCCCGGGGCTGGCGGGTGACGGGGGTGACGATTGATCCGTCCGAGCGGGCCGCCGCCACGGCCGAGTGCGACCACGTCGAACTCGCCGATCTGAACGCCGGGCTGCCCTTCGTCCCCGACGGAAGTCACCAGCTCGTGCTGCTTTCCCACATCCTCGAGCACCTGGCGGATCCGGTGCCGTTGCTCGTAGAGGCCCGGCGGGCGCTGGCACCCGGCGGCCGGGTCCTGGTGGCGCTGCCGAACGTGCTGCACTACCGGCAGCGCGCACTGTTCCTGCGGGGTCGGTTTGAGTACACCGAGACCGGTCTCATGGACGCTACCCACCTGCGGTTCTACACCGTCGACTCGGCCCGGCGGCTGTTGGAGGACAACGGACTGCGCATCGTCGCCACCGCCACCACCGGTGGTCTGCCGTGGTGGCGCACCCGTGAGCTGCTCCCCGGGGACCTGGTGCGGCGGTGGGATCGCCGCGTGCTGGACCGGTGGCCGAACATGTTCGCCTGGCAGGCGCTGTTCCTCGCGGCGCCACAGGTGACGCGCCGGATCGGCGCGTCCGGCGTTGCCGTGGTGCGGCAACGGTCCGCGCCGTCTGGTGACCAGCCCGACTACGGCCAGCTTGTCCAGTGAGCGGCGCGCGGCTCGTCGTCACGTGCCTCTCCCGGCGGGGGAAGCATCGAGAGACCGTCCAGCAGGCCGTGGAGGACGAGGGCCGAGGTCCGGGTGCCGTGCCCGAGGAGCATGTCCAGCGCGACGGCGCGGGGTAGCACGACGACCGCCGTCGCCAGAGCGATCAAGGCGGCCCGGGTCCGCCATCCGCGGACCCGGGCGAACCAGAGCCGGTTGCGCACCCCGTAGTAGGCGTCGCCATGCCGGGGGACGGTCGTGCTCCCGACGCGCTGTGCACGGTGCGGACTGACCACGACGCTCCATCCGGCGTCCCGGACGCGGTAACAGAAGTCGACATCCTCGAACCCGAGGTAGTAACGGCCGTCCAGGGGGATCCGCCGCAGGCAGTCCGCCTTGACGAACATGATCGTGCCTGCGACCCAGTCGGCAGCCAGGGGGCGGTCGCCGGGGGGACGCCGGGCCTTCGGCGCCGCCAGGACCGGGCTTAGCCGCGCCGGGCCCGAGCGCCGACCGTCGTTGTCGACCAGGGTGGGCGCGACCACGCCGATGTTCGTCCCGGCCAGCAGATCCAGGCAGGCGCGTAGCGCCAGGTCCGGGATCCTGACGTGGTTGCCGATCAGGAGATAGGCCTGCGCGGCGGGGTAGCCGTGGCTGGCGAGCCGGAAGCCTCCGCCGAGACCGAGGTCGCGGGGCGGCAGGATCCAGGCGACCGAGGCCGGCAGGTGGTCGGGTCGGTCCGACCGGTCGTTCGCGACCACCGCCACCTGGGCGATGACGGGGCTGCCGTCGAGCCGTCTCGCAAGCTCCACGGTCGGCCGGTGCGGACCCCAGTGGACAATCACCGCCACGGTCTTCATCGGACCCCCTGCGTCGCTCGGGTAGAGCATCCGGTCCGGCGGGCGACGAGCCTCCACGGCTCGGAATGAGTATCGAGGGTAACAGAAGTGCCTCTTCATGTAACGGTGAGTGAGGCGTGGGGTGCTGGTGTGACCCGCCGGCGTGGTCCCCGCGCCCATCCGGCCTGCCGGTCCGGTGGACTCCCGGCGGCACGCGCCGGCGAGGGGCCGGCGAGGGGCCGGCGATACTGCGTGCTCCATGATTCGGTGTGTCCCACGATTCGGTCCAAACCATTCGCCGGCCATTGTGGAAGGTGTCCCCGCCACCGTCCTGCGCCGGGTCCCGGACATATTCCGGGGACCGCCATGCCCGGTGAGCTGGGGAATGTCATGGTTGCCGGACATCGGACCGCATATAGAAAACTGTTTAGTCGTCTCGATGAGCTGAAGGTTGTGATCCCTTCCCCGTCGAGGTGCGAGACCGTTACCACGCGTATCGCGTCACCGAATCTGAGGTGGTAGCGCCGACTCGGTTCGACGCCACCTGTCCGATGCCCGGGGAACCCGCTGAGGTGCCGGGCAGGGAGCTGATTACTGTACGATCTCCGCCCCTGGTGGGGATATCCCGGAATGGACACGGTGTGGTCCCGGGCGGCAACGGTTTGGATTTCGCCGGTGCCCTTCACGGTGATTAGTGTTCCCCGGCGGTTGGCCAACGACGGTGTCGGCGGCCACGGACCGAGCCGATGCCGGTGGAAAGTCGGGCATCGGATACCCTGCGAACTGGCGCACGTTACGCTCGGATAGCGCGGGGATAAACCAGACGCGTGATGCCGGCGGCGGTGACGTCGTGGGCGGCCAACCTCGACCGGCTGCGGCGGCTCGCCCAGGGGCGCAGCTCACTCAAGGACATTGCGGGATCGGCTTCGGGGGAATTCGATGAATGGGCGGGATCGGATACGGCGTGGCTCGACGATCCGGCACGGCGGTGCGGGCCGCCCGTCGGGCCGCCTGTCGGGTAGCCGCCGGTGGTTGCGCCACGAGGTCGAGGCGGGGACGGCTGCCCCCGGGAGCACGCGGACCGGCGATGTCGGTCCGCGTGCTCGTCCAGGTCATGGATGCGCTGCGGGTGGAGCGACGATGGTCCGGTCAGTTTTGTTCCGGTCGGTGTTGCCCCGGTCGATGCTGGTCCGGCCGGTCTCGGGGGTCGCCGCCCTGATGGGGGGTGCGCTGGGTCTGCTTCTGGGACTGCTCTGTCTCATCGGCGGATGGGGCGGGCCCGCGCCGTCGCCGGTCGCGTTGTCGTGCGTGGTGCTCGCGGCCGCGGCGTTGTCGATCGCGGTGGCGATCCTCGCCGCGGCGGTCTGGCCGGGTCCGAACGGTCCGGCCGACGCGAACGGTCTGGCCGGTTCAGCCGGCCCGGACGTCCAGCCGTGGGATCCCCGGGGAGGCGTGGGCCGTGCGTGGCCGCGGCGCGGCGTGGTGGATGAGCTGACCGGGCTGCCGGGCCGACGGTACTTCCTCGACGTCGCCAGCCGTTGTCTCACGGGTGGTGAGCACCGGGCGCGTGGCGCGACGTCCGTGTCGGTGCTGCTCATCGATCTCGATCGGATGCGTGATGTCAACGGGGCGCTCGGGCATGAGCATGGGGACCGCCTGCTTGCCACGGTGGGTTGCCGGCTGCGCGGAGCGCTGTCCGGATCGGATCTGCTCGCCCGGGTGGACGGCAACGCGTTCGCCGTGCTGTTGCGCGGCGCCGACGTGGCCCGGGCCGAACAGGTCGCTCGGCGGTTGCGGGAGGTGCTGGAACTGCCCGTTCCACTCGCGGGAACTCCGGTGCGGCCCGAGGCGAGCGTGGGGATCGCCCATGCCCCCGAGCACGGCCGTGGCGCGCTGGAGCTCTTTCGTCACGCGGAGGAGGCGATGTACCTGGCAAAGGGGGGCCGCCACGGGCAGACCGTCTACGCCCGCGACCATCCACCGATCAACCGTGCCCGCCTGCTGCTGCGGGCCGAGGTGCGCCATGCGCTGGACTCCGGCCAGATTGAACTGAGTTACCAGCCCAAGGCGGATCTGCGCAGCGGTCGGATCAGCGGTGTGGAGGCCCTCGTCCGCTGGCGCCATCCGGTCGACGGCGTGCGGCAGCCCGACGCCTTCCTGGCGGAGATCGAACGTGCCGGGTTGATGCCGAAGCTCACCGTGCAGGTCCTCGACCAGGCCCTGGCCGACTGCGCGCGCTGGCACGGCCGGGGTGCCCCGCTCGCGGTGTCGGTGAACGTCCCCGCGTCGGTCATCGTCGACCGCGCCTTCGTCGGCGTGGTGCGGGCCGCGCTCGCCCGGCACCGGCTCCCGCCCTCGGCGCTTGTCATCGAGGTCACCGAGGACTCCCTCATCGTGGCGCGGGAGCTGGCGCAGGGAACCCTGGCGGGGCTGCGCCGGTTCGGTGTGCGGGTCAGCCTGGACGACTACGGCACCGGGTTCTGTTCGCTGTCGTACCTGCGCGAACTCCCGGCCGACGAGGTGAAGCTGGACCGGACCTTCCTGCGTGACCTCGACCGCGATCCGGACGCGGCCGAGATCGTGCGGTCCACGGTCTCCCTGGCACATGCGCTGCGGTTACGGATTGTCGCGGAGGGGGTCGAAACGCAGCGTTCCTGGACCTCTCTCGCCGCCTGGCAGTGTGACGAGGTCCAGGGGTACTTTGTGTCACGTCCGATGGCGGGGGAACGAGTCGTCGGTTGGTTGCGGGAATGGGGCAGCAGGCTTGCCGTCCATCCCGGGACCGCGCTGCGCGCCGTGGCGGGACCGGTCGACACCTGCGCGGCACAGTCCCCGATCTCCCCAATCGTGGCACCGGCGGTCGAGGCCGTCGCGCCCACGCGGCCGTCAGCGGCGGGACCGGCAACCCGGCGGGCGGTCGGGTGCCGGGTGCCGGCCGACCTTGCGGCGTCCTGATGGCGGGCGATGGCGTGGCGGTCGCACCGGGCCCGTGAGGGCGGTCCGATTCGGGGGTCCGGGCGCCGTCGGCGCCAGGACCCCGATATCCCCGATGTCCGTGATTCCGATGATCAGGGTTCGGGCCCATCCCGGCAGGCTGCGGCGTCCAGCCGTAGCGTGAGCGCGGCGACGGCGGCGATCTGCCGTGCGTCCTCGCCCGGGGCGCCGGCCACGATGCCCGCGCAGATGTCGCGGTACATGGCCGGGTAGCTGTCGAGCCGGTTGACTCGCCGCCGCCGCAGGATGTGGGACCCGGCCTCCGCGGTGTACTGCGAACCGTCGACGATGGTGGCCGTCACGCCGTTCGCGCGCAGCTGGGACTGTTCCCGCAGACCGTGCCGGCTGCCCCCGGCACTGGTCAGCACGAGCGAGAGGACCGCGTCGTTCTCCAGCTCGACGTACACCGTGAAGGTGTCCGTGCGGGAGCGGGCCACCGTGCTCCGGCGGACCGGCGCGAAGTCGTTGAGCCAGAGGAAGTGGTCGATCCAGTGGCAGCCGTTACTGACCAGCCGGGTGCGTGAGGACGGCCAGCGGTACCAGTGCCGGCGGGGAAGCGGTTCCTCGTACACCACGGCACTGTAGATCAGCGGCTCGTTGCCGTCGGCCAGGCGCAGGTCGGAGCGCAGCCAGGCGTTCATCGGGCTGTGGCGTCGCTGGAAGCAGGCGAACAGGCGCCCGCCGGCGTGAAGGAGTTTCACCAGCCGGTCGAGATCCTCCTCCGTGGTGACAACGGGCTTCTCGACGACGGCCACCGAGCCGAGCCGCAGCGCATCCCGGGCCAGCGGCGCGTGCGTGTGGTGGTAGCCCGCGATGAGGACGACGTCGGCCCGTTCCCCGTCCCGGAGCAGCGCCGCGGTGTCCCAGGAACATCGGTCCGGTCGCCGGGTGCCCAGCTGGACGGGGTCGATCTCATGCACACCGACGAGGTCGAGGTGATCACGGACGTGCGGGACGATCTGCGTCTTGGCATAGTGTCCCAACCCGAACAGGACAGCGGTGGGTCGTCCGGACGCGGATGGCGGGCCATAGCGCCGGGTGCTCTCCGTGATCGGGCTGACCCCGGCGAGTGGACGATCCCCGGGGCGGGCCCCGGTCCACTCGGTTGCGAGCCAGGCGACGAGACGGTCGACGGCGCCGGGGCCCACCGGTGCTCCCGACATCGGGGACCAGCCGATGAGCGTGTCGTCCACGGCCGGGAACGCGGTCGCCGGCCGGGCCCGGTAGACGACCGCGGATCGCGGTGGTGGCGGATCGGGGCTGACGAAGCCGAGTGGGTCGGCGGGAGCGCCGGTGGGGCCGCCCGGCCCCACCGGGCGGACGAGGTCCTGATGCAGGACGACGCGTTCCATGCACGCCGGGTGGCAGGGGGCGACGAAGGCGACGGTCGTTCCCGTCGGCGAAGCCGCCCCGCCGACGGGTGGGACCGCCTCGATCAGGGTGCCCAGGCCCACGCCGAAGTAACGCTGGTTGCGGTCGCGTTCCCGCAGCCGGCTGGCCATTTTGCGGGCGACCGCGCGGATGCCGAACTCGCGGGTGTAGGCGGCGAGGGCCCGGCCGCTGCCCGCCCTGACGAAGAACTGACCGTCCACGGGGAACAGCGTCACCCAGATGTCCGGGTGGATCCGGCAGTGGCCGGGCAGGGGGGTCTCGTCGAGGAAGCCGGCCAGCCACCGGTTCCCGATCAGGATGTTCATCCCGGTGCCGGGGTCCGGTCGACCGGGACATCCGCGAGGCCTGCGGGGTCTGCGGGGTCCGTAGGCGTGGCCGCCAGTCGCTCGTGACACGCCTCCGCCAGCAGGGCCATCGGCCGTGACAGCGTCTCTTCGATCATTCGCGCGCAGTTCTCGAACGCGTCCCGACCGCCGTCGAGGGGGTCGGCCAGGTCGTCGAGGGCAGCCGGTAGCACGTGGCCGGCGGCCCGGATCCGCCGGGCCGTGGCGGCGAGATACTCCCCGGCCACCCGTGTCCCGCCCGGGGGGATGTCGGCGGGGCGGACTCCGGAGGTCAACCGTCCGAACTCGCGCAGGGTGAAGGTACGGCGCATGGCCCGTGGCACAAGGCCCACCACCGTCGAGCGGTGTGCGCGGGTCGCGCACAGTACCAGATCGCTGGCCTGGACCAGGTCCGGTGTCAGCAACCTTGCCCGGAAGCCGGACGGGTCGAGCCCCCGCGATGTCAGGATTGCCGCGGCCTGGGGGTACATCGCCTCACCTGCCCGGGCGCATACTCCCGCGCTGCTCACCAGAAGGTCCCCGGCGGGGCTGGGTGGATGCCGTCCCTCGGAGGAGGGCTCGTTACCCCCGGTCCCACCGGATGCCCGCGCGCCGGCCGCGCCGAGGCTGATCTGGTCCAGCGCGGCGCTGAACCGGGCGGCGGCGAGATGCTCGGCCAGGGGCGAGCGGCAGACGTTTCCGGTACACACCATCAGTACTGCCCACGGTCGTCGCAGCACTGCCATCCCTTCCTCCGCCATCCCTTTCCTCCTCTCTCCGCCGGGGTCGGCGGGGCGCGGACCAGCTCAGCGCGACCGCGAGGGCTCGCTCCGGCGCCAGTAGACGCAGGTCCAGTCGACTTCGATGATCGGCTCGGTCACCCCGTGGGCGGCCCGGTAGTCCTCGACCGCCGCCCGGCAGCCGGGAACGGTTCCATAGGCGTCGACGATGCAGAAGCCGCCGTCGGAGAGCTTCGGGTAGAGCGCCGTCAGCGCGTCGGTGGTGCTCTCGTACATGTCGCCGTCGAGGCGCAGGACCGCGAGGCGCTCGATGGGCGCGGTGGGCAGGGTGTCCCGGAACCAGCCGCGCAGGAAACGGACCTGATCGTCGAGCAGGCCGTAGCGGCGGAAGTTGTCCCGCATCTGCTCGAGGGACACCGACAGCTCCGCGTACTCGTGGTGGCGGTCGCCGGTGTCGGCGGCGTAGCGCCCCGGATTGGGCGCGGGCAGGCCGGCGAACGAGTCGGCGACCCAGACCGTGCGGTCGGGGACGCCGTAGGCGGCGAGCACCCCGCGCATGAGGATGCACGCGCCGCCCCGCCATACCCCGGTCTCGATGAGGTCGCCTGGGACGCCGTCGACGATGACTCGTTCGGCGCACTCCTGGAGGTTGCGCATCCGGCGGTCGCCGGTCATCGTGAGCGCCAGCCGTGGCCAGTCCCGGCCGTCGGTCCGGGCGCCCGGTGCGCTCCTCCTGACGATTTCCATTCCCTGGCTGCGGAAGGCTCGTACCAGCATCCTCTTCGCGCCGGTGCGCGGCTCCCACGCACCGCCGTCCCGACCATCCCAGAGAGAGCAGGTCAGCGTCGTGCGAAGCAGATCGAGATACCGCACCGAGGTATCGGAAAGGTCGTGACGGGCGACGGTCGGGTCGTGCGGGGCGACGGTCGGCGTCGTGGTCATCGTGGCTCCTGATGAGAGGGGTGAGCGCGGAAAGGGGATGGGGCCGTGGGCCGTCGGGCTCCGTTCGCTGTTGGGTGAGATGCCGTCCAGGGGGACGCTGTCGGGTGAGGCGCCTGCCGCGCGGGCGAGCAGGCGGGTACTGGCCAGGTGCAGCGACACGGCCGAGGCGGTGTAGGTGATCCCCGACACCGCGGCCACGATCGGCAGGCGGCCGTCGTGCAGCGCCGCCGCGAGGCCGAGCACGGTCGACAGCGCGACCGGGACCTGGATGGCAAGCACCGTGCGGGCGGCACGGAACCCGAGCAGCACATGGGTGAGCAGGTAGTCGACGGACTGCGGGATGGTCGCCAGCACGAGGACCTGGGCGGCCGGGGCAGCGGGGGTGAACCGCGTGCCGTAGACGATGCGGATGGCCGTCGGTGTGACGAGGGCGATCGCGCCCGCCACCGCGGCGGCGAGGGCGACGGTGGCGATGACCGCGCGGCGCACCATCCGGGCCCGCTGCCGGGGATCGACCAGGGCGCGGAGCCGGCTGAACATCACCATGCCGGTCGCCTGGCAGACGGTCGTGCCGGCGCCGGCGACGGCGACGGCGACGGCGTAGAAGGCCACCTGCTCGGCGGCCAGGAAGGTGGCGACGAGCAGCATGTCCAGCTTGTAGATGAGTTGGGCCCCGACGACGGTGCCGTAGGCCCCCAGGGCGGACCGCATGAAACGGCGCCGGGGCAGCAGGCGTCCCGGCCGCGCGAGGGCGGGAAGGCCGCCGAGCACCGCCACGTGGTACCCGAGTGGGGGTAGCAGGGCCGTCACGCCGAGGGTCAGCATCCACAGGCCTGGATCGCGGACTCCCCTGCCGGCGAGCGCGGCGAACGCGGCCAGTGTCGCCGCCGCCGGTAGCAGCCGGACGAGCTGGAACTCGCCGGTCATCCGACCGCGGCGCTGCGCGAGCCCGGCGGCGTTGGAGGCGGCCACGGCCGCGGCGGTGAAGCAGGTCGCGCCCAGCACGGCGACGGCGTCCCAGGCGGGTCCCCGCCCGGCTCCCGTGCCGCCCGAACGGCCCGGGCCCACAGTGATCAGCATCGGCACCACGGTGAACAGCACCGCGGCGAGCAGCGCCGACGCGACGGTCTGGGTGAGCAGCGGGCCGAGCAGCGCGCGGTCCTCACCGTCATCGGTGACCAGCGTCTGGGAGACACCCAGGGCGAACACCATCGCGAGCATGCCCGCCCAGGTCTGCAGCGCGACGAACTCGCCGCGGGCCACCGGCCCCAGAGTGCGGGCGGCCAGGACTCCGGTCGCGGTCCCGACGACCAGCGTGCCCGCGTTGCCGGCGAGCACGGCGACGGTGGAGCGGGGAAGCCGGCTCGTGAGCGGGCCGGTCATGACGGCCCGGCGGCTGACGGCTCTGGTCATCCGCGCCGAGCGGTGTCGCGCACATGGGCAACGGCGCGCAGGAAGCCGTCCACGGACGCGGCGAGCTCGATGTCGCCGATCACCTTCTCCGACTCCTGGGCCATCCTGGCCAGGACGTCGGGGCGCGCGCGTAGCTCCCCGAGGATCCGTGCGAGCGCGTCCACATCGCCGACCGGGTGAACCCGGCCGTTGCGGCCGGGACGGACGTCGTCGGTCGGGCCGGTGGAGCCCACCCGGTCGCTGACCACCACCGGCAGGCCGCAGAGCACCGCCTCCTTGACCGCCAGCGGATGCGGATCCCGCTCGGCGGGGTGCAGGTAGAGGTCGCTGGCCGCGTACAGGCGGGGGAGCCGTTCCTGGTCGGCGAATCCGACCATCCGCAACGCGCCGCCGAGCTCGGCGGCCACCGCATCGAGAGCGGCGCGCAGCACTCCGTCCCCAGCCATGATCACGATGATTTCCCGGTCGACCGGACCCCGGGGCGCGCGGGTGAGGATGCGCAGCGCGTCCGCGATGTCGAAGGGGCGCTTCCGAGAGATCATCTTTCCGGCGAACAAGGCGACAAGGGCGTCCGGGGCGATGCCCAGCTCGGCGCGGATCGCCGTTCGATGCTTGTCCCGATGCGCCAGTACGGCCCGCAGCGCCGTCTCATCGGTGGGATACGGCGTGCGGAACATGCGGGTGGCGGGGACTCCATAGTGGGCCAGGTACGCCTCGTTGTTGTCGCCGATCGTGAGGAATGCATTCACTGAACGCATCAGGTGGGGCAGCGTGAGCCGTTTGACGGCGCGGACGGCTGGGGTTCGCTGGCCGAGGAGCTCGCTGTCGCTGATCATGAGGGCGGGTACGCCTCGTCGCCGGCACCAGGCGAGCGCCGCGAGGGAATGGGCGTACCGGTATCCGTAGACGAGCACGCATGCGGGGCGCAGTCGGTCCAGGGCCGCCCAGGTCCGGGTAACCATCTGCCGGGTGACGTCGGGCTGCCGCCAGCCAGGGCGCAGCGGCAGGTCCGCGATGAACTCGTGGTGATAACCGGTTACGACGTCCGATTTCCACTGCACGTCGAGGCCGAAATCCGCGTCGAAGTAGCGTTCCAGGCCCGATCGGGACAGGAAGAGCACCCGAAGATCCACCTCGTGTTCGGTCAACGCCCGGTACAGCGGCGCGAAATGCTGGATCGCGTGTGATACGACGACTGCCACCGTCGTCGACCTGGGGACGGAGGTCATGAGCCGGCTGTTCCTCCTCGCAATGACCGCTGATCGGACCGGGTGGGCCGTGCGCCAGTACGAATCGATCCGACCCTGTCACTCAAAGTATTAACAGAGCAACTGTCTGTAGATGCGTGTCGCGTGTCGTGGGTCGTGGGCCGCGGATCGCGGGTGCCGGGTGGTGGGTGCCGGGTGGTGGGTGCCGGGTGGTGGGTGCCGGCTGGCGGGGCCCGGGTGCCGGTGGGGCCCGGG
>NZ_CDXDOS010000004.1:14277-51742 GCF_978021245.1 Frankia sp. CoBUL1 | reverse complement strand
GTCGTCATCAACGGCGATTTCGACGCCTACTGGGCGTATCACCTCGACCGGGAACGCGCCCGCAACCACGACAGCAAGTACTCACCCAGCTACACACTCGCCGCTTGATCTCACCTGGGGAGAACTGCACCCAACCCGGTCTGAGACCGTCCCGGACCCGCTCCGATGGTGTCCGGGGCCTCTGCGATCCAGCGAAAAAAATGTCTGTTTTGTCGGCTATGTGCTCATGTCCGGTCAAAGATATTGCAGAACGATGTCATCGTGATGAAGCCACCTGGCCAGGATGGGCACCATCTGGCATGCTTACCATCCCGATGAATTCGATCGACTTGCATGGCGCGGGTGTCAGCCCGCGTGAGGGGGTATCTATGAGGCCGAGCAGACTGTGGCGTGCAGCGACGCCACTCATCGCCGCGGGGGCGCTTGTACTGGCGGTGGTGGGCTGCTCGAGTGACGACGGGGACTCCCAGACGGTCGCCTCGAACGGCCAGATCACCGGCACCCTACGGCTCGGGTACTTCCCGAACCTCACCCATGCGCCAGCTCTCTACGGCGCCGAGAAGGGGATCTTCGCCAAGGACCTCGGCTCTGGAGTCACGCTCAAGACATCGACCTTCAACTCCGGCGTGCAGGAGGCGGAGGCGATTCTGTCCGGCGCCATCGATGCCGGCTATATCGGTCCCAACCCGGCGGTCAACAGCTTCATCAAGTCGCACGGGGAGGCGGTGCGGATCGTCTCCGGCGCTACCTCGGGTGGTGCGTCGCTGGTGGTCAAGCCTGAGATCACCTCCGTCGCGCAGCTCAAGGGCACCACGCTCGCCACCCCGAGCCTGGGCAACACCCAGGACGTGGCGCTGCGGTACTTCCTCAAGAAGAACGGGCTGACGACCGACACCCAGGGTGGGGGTGATGTCTCCATCAAGCCCCAGGACAACACCGTGACGGTGGACACCTTCGCCAACAGGGCCATCGACGGGGCCTGGGTGCCCGAGCCGACGGCCTCCCGGCTCGTCGCAGCGGGGGGCAAGGTGCTCGTCGACGAGGCCGACGAGTGGCGGGAGACCAAGGGCCAGTTCGTCACGACGGTGCTTCTGGTGAGCACGGACTATCTGAAGAAGAACCCGGAGATCGTCCGCCGGCTCATCACGGCGAATGTGGAATCGATCAACGCGCTCAACGCCGACCGTGACGCCGGCGCGAAGGTCACCAACACGGCGCTGGGCAAGCTGAGTGGCAAGCCGCTGTCCGACAAGATCCTCACCTCGGCCTGGAAGGGGCTGACCTTCACTCCGGACCCGATCGCGGCCTCCCTGTTCACCTCGGCGAAGCACCAAGAGGAGCTCGGCCTCATCAAGAACCCGAAGCTCGACGGTCTGTTCGATCTGACGGTCCTCAACGAGATCCTCGCCAAGCAGGGCAAACCGACGGTCGCCGACTCCTGACCCGCGGCACCCGGCGGTAGCCGGGCCGGCTGAACCTCGGTCCGAGACCACAGGGCGACGACCAGGCCGGGGCGTCGATCATCGATGCCCCGGCCTGGTCCGTCCATCCGTCCATCCGTCCATGCACACCGGCCGCATACACCGCGACGGGGGAATGAACCATGACCGCTGTACTCGCCGACACCGCTGTACCCGCCGACACCGCGCTGCGCATCCACCGCGTCAGTCGGGTCTTCGGATCCGGGCCCGCCAGCGTCAAGGCGCTCGACGACGTCTCCCTGGACGTCCAGGCGGGCGAGTTCGTCTGTCTCCTCGGCGCGTCCGGCTGTGGGAAATCGACCCTGCTCGGCCTGGTCGCCGGTCTCGACCAGCCGTCCGTGGGCGTCGTCGACACCACCGGCCGGCGGGTCGGGATGATGTTCCAGGACTCGGCGTTGCTGCCCTGGCTGACCGCGGGCGGCAACGTCGAGGTGCCGCTGCGGCTGCGGGGGATCGGCAAGGCCGAGCGGCGGGACCGGGTCGAGAGTCTGCTCGCGATGGTCCGGCTCGCCGGTATGTCCGCGAAGCGCCCCCATGAGCTGTCCGGCGGCATGCGCCAGCGGGTGAGCCTGGCCCGGGCCTTCGCGCAGGAGGCCGACATCCTGTGCATGGATGAGCCGTTCGGTGCGCTCGACGCGATGACCCGCGATCTGCTCCACGACGAACTTGAACGGATCTGGCGGGAGACGGGGGTCACCGTCATCTTCGTCACCCACGATGTGCGTGAGGCGGTCCGGCTCGGTGACCGCATCGTGCTGCTGTCCTCCCGGCCTGGCCGGGTCGCGGAGATCTTCGACGTCGACCTCGACCGCCCCCGCCGGATCGACTCCACCCACGTCTCGGAGCTCGCCACCAAGGTGACCGCGCGGCTACGCGAGGAGGTCGGCCGCCATGGCCACTGACGTCAGCGTCTCCACCGACAAGGTCTCCACCGACAAGAGTGTCCTGCTCGGCGAGGCGGGCAAGTCCTTCGACGTCGACACGGCCCTCGCCGGCCTCGACGCGCTGGACATCCCGACCGCGCAACGGCGGCCGTTCGCGGTCCGCGTCTGGGCGGCCAGCTGGCCGAAGCTCGGCGCTCTGCTCCTGTTCCTGCTGCTCTGGCAGATCGTCGTCTGGAGTGGCTGGAAGCCCAGCTATGTGTTGCCCGGCCCGGGCGAGGCACTGGGCGAGTTCGTCGACCAGCTGGGCAGCGGACACTTCTGGGACGCCCTCGCCCGCACCCTGGTCCGGGCCCTGGAGGGATATGCCCTAGCCGTGTTCATCGGCACCGTGGTCGGGATCGCGGTGTCCCGCTTCGGAGTCCTGCGTACCGCGGTGGGATCGTTCATCACCGCGGTACAGACGATGCCCTCGATCGTCTGGTTCCCGCTCGCCGTCCTGCTGTTCAAGCTCAGCGAGTCCGCAATCATGTTCGTGGTGGTGCTCGGGGCGGCGCCGTCGGTGGCCAACGGCGTCATCTACGGCGTGGACTACGTGCCGCCTCTGCTGGTCCAGGTCGGCCGCAGCATGGGCGCGCGTAGCCTGTCCCTCTACCGGTACGTCGTGGTACCGGCGGCCCTGCCCTCGGTGCTCGCGGGCCTGAAGCAGGGCTGGGCGTTCGCTTGGCGCAGCCTGATGGCCGGCGAATTGCTGGTCATCGTTCCGGGGCATCCGTCCGTCGGAGCTGATCTGCAGAATGCCCGCGAACTACTCGACACGGTCGGGGTACTGGCCTCGATGATCACGATTTTCGTGATCGGGGTGCTCATCGACGCCGGGTTCAACGCTGCGGACCAGCGGATGCGGCAGCGCCGTGGGCTGGTTGCGGAGGGTACGACGGCGGTCCGGGCAGCTCGGCGTCGCCGGAACGGCAGCGCCGACGGGTCCGCCGCAGCCGCCGCCACGGCCACCTCCTCCGCCGGAGGCGGCGCGGACGCCCCCCGTCCCGAGAGGGCTGGCTGAGGAAGTTCCCGATTCCCCGGCCGGCAGGTTCGTTGGCCGGCAGGTTCGTTCGGCCGAGCCGGCGGCGGGAACAGCGCCCGTCGGCGCGGGGCCGTGCCTCGCCCGGTGCCGACCCGGCCCACCCATTCGGCGAGGACCGGCGGCAAAATGGATGCATGCAGATCTCCGCTCGCGCCGACTACGCATTGCGCGCACTCCTGACGTTGGCCGCGAGCAACGGTCGGCTCGTCAAGGGCGAGGCGCTTGCCGCGGCGCAGGATCTGCCGCTGCGCTTCCTCGAGAACATCCTCACCGATCTACGCCGGGCGGGGCTGGTCCAGAGCCGCCGGGGCGCGGACGGGGGATACCAGCTGGGCCTTCCCCCCGAGCAGATCACCATCGCCACGGTGATCCGGGCGACCGACGGTCCGCTCGCCAGCGTGCGGGGCCGGCGTCCTGAGGACACGAATTACGACGGCGCGGCCAAGCACCTGCAGGATGTGTGGATCGCGGTTCGGGTGAACCTGCGGCGGGTGCTGGAGGCCGTGACCCTCGCCGACGTGGCGAGTGGTCAGCTTCCGGACATCGTGACCACCCTCGGCTGCGATCCCGACGCGTGGGTCACCCGCTGACGGGAGCGGCCCGCTTCTCGGGAGCGGCCCGGCCTCCCCGGACGCCAGGTCATGTCCCCGGTAGCGCGCGGCTCGCGGCTGCCAGCGGCATGCCGGCCGCGATGCGGGCCCGCTGCGCGCGTACGGCGGTGCCGGTCAGCGCGTCCAGAGCCAGCGCACGGACGTCCCCGACGAGCACGGCGACAGCGTCGTGGGCCGCCATGGCGCAGGCGTCCTCGATCCTGGCCAGGAGGGCCAGTGCCGCCCCGATGCCCTCCGGCGCGACGGGGAGCCGATAGGCGGGCAGCGCCGGTGGCGCATCCCCGCCGCGGGCCCGGATCGCGGTGATGAGGTCGTCGCGCAGCGCCTGGTGCGCCAGACAGCTCAGTCGCGCGAGCTCGCGCGCCTGAGCCGCGGCCGGGCCGAGCGGCGCGACGGCACCTCCCGCCGCCGCGGTGGCGTAGACGGCGGCATGCGTGGCCGTGAGCATCGTGACCAGTGCCGCGACGCCCACGGGATCCGGGTGCTCGGTTGCGGCGGTCGATTCCGTGGGGGTCGCCGACGCCGGATCGCCCGATGGTGTGTCGGCGGTCATCCGGACACCCGGCTCGCAGCGAGGGCCAGCAGCTCCGCATGCGCGGTCCCGGCGGCGCACATGCTCGCCAGCAGGGAGGCGAGCGGACCGCCCGCGCACAGGCAGTCGGTGCGGGCGGCGTTCGTCGCCGCACTCTCCATCCCGGTCAGGGAGGCGAGGGTGGCTGCGCGGGCCGTGGGTGACTCGTTGACGAGCTGCGCCGTTCCCGCCGTCCCGGCGCCGTCACGCCCGATCGCCTGGGTCGGGGTGGCTGCCTGGGTCGGGGTGGTCGGTGCGGAGCCCGGGAACTGTTCGGCCAAGGTCCGGAGCTGGACCTCGTGATGGGCC
The DNA here is from genome assembly GCF_978021245.1 of Frankia sp. CoBUL1. Lineage (NCBI taxonomy): Bacteria > Bacillati > Actinomycetota > Actinomycetes > Frankiales > Frankiaceae > Frankia > Frankia sp. CoBUL1. The sequence continues at coordinate 46,805 of NZ_CDXDOS010000004.1, read as the reverse complement.
CGCAGCGTGTCGAACAGGGGACGCAGGGACGGGTGGCGCTCGGCCGCCGGGCGGTACGCCGCGGCCAGCGCGGCCGCCCGGACGGCGGCGGCCCTCGCCGCCCGGCGGTCGTCGCCGTCCGGACCCACCGCGGGACCGGTCCGATTCGTCGCGACCGTGGAGCTGCAGCCGGCGGCCTCGAATCCGGCAAATCCGGCGAATCCGGTAAGGGCAAGGCTGGTCAGCCCGGTGAGGAGCCGTCGTCGGGAGGCGTGGGTGAGGTTCGCCGGATCCACCGTCGCAGCTTTGCACATCCCCTGCTGTCGTCCGGAACGCCGTGTGGTCCGCGCGGCCTGATCCGGTTACCCCCGGGTCGCGACGGATCCCGGTCGGGGCGGACGTAGGCTATGGATCTCACCCGGGCTGGGTCGCCCCGGGGCGGCCCAGCCCGGCGGGACCGTCGGCGGTCGGTCCTCGCTGTTCGACGGTGCCGCGGGTCGGGTCGATGAGGGTCGCACGGCTTGATGGCGCCGGCCGAACCTGGGTATCGCCCCCGGGGGATGACAACGTAGCGGCCGGCCTACGGCGTGGGGAGCGACGTCGTGGGTTCGGCGGATGATCAGGTATCGCGGATGCGGGAAGGGACGGTCGAAGTGGCAGGGGCGGGGGAGGCCGGCCGCGCGCGCGACCGGGGCCCATCCGGATCGGCCCGCGGGCGCGGCGGCGTTCGGACGGCGCTGCGGGCTCGGCTGGTGGCTGGCCTCGCCGACGCGGGCTTCGATCTCGAGGATGTGACGGTGACACGGGCCGGATCGCGCAGCGTGGTGCGGGTGGTGGTGGACCGCGACGGAGGAGTCGACCTGGACGCGGTCGCGGACGCCAGCCGGCTCGCCTCCGAGCTGCTTGACGCCGCCGAGACCGACGGCCAGGGCCTGGTCGCCGGGCCTTATGTTCTCGAGGTCACCTCACCGGGCGTCGAACGGCCGCTGACCGAGCCTCGGCACTGGCGCCGCGCGATCGGCAGGTTTGTCACGGTACGTGATCGAGACGGCATCGTCCTCGCCGGGCGTGTCCTGTCCGCCGACGAATCGGGGGCGGATCTGGCGGTGGCGACGGATCCCGCGCGGCCCGGACGCCCCCCGCGTCGGCGGCTCGCGCGGGTGACCTTCGCACAGGTGACCCGGGCTACCGTCGAGGTCGAGTTCTCGGCCGAGGCGTATGATGATCTTTCTATCGAGTCGGTGGAGACGCCGTCTTTGTCCGCCGTGTTGGTGGAACCCGGCGAGACAGCCGATCTCGGGTACGGAGAGCCGGACGACGATCTTCCGGCGGCGCCGGGGAGGGAATCCAATGACGACGGCCGGGAGGCCGGCCCCCGGGGCGCGGCCGGTAAGGAGATGACCCGGTGAAGCTCGACGTGGCCGCGCTGCGCGGAATCGAGCGGGAGAAGGACATTGCCTTTGACACCTTGGTGCAGGCGATGGAGACGGCCCTGCTGACGGCTTATCACCACACGGCCGGGTCCGCGCAGGACGCCCGGGTAGTGATCGACCGGACGACCGGAGATGTCTCCGTCCTTGCCCGGGAACAGGGCCCGGACGGCACCAGCCGGGAGTACGACGACACCCCGGCGGACTTCGGGCGGATCGCGACCATGACCGCCAAACAGGTGATCATGCAGCGGCTGCGCGAGGCCCAGCAGGAGGTCACCTACGGCCAGTACGCCGACCGGGAGCACGAGATCGTTTCCGGCGTGGTGCAACATCACGAACAGCGGGCCGGCTCCAGGGTCGTGCTCGTCAATCTCGGCACTGTCGAGGGTGTCCTGCCGCCGGCCGAGCAGGTCCCCGGCGAACGGCTCGAACACGGCGACCGGATCAAGTGTTATGTGGTGCACGTCGCGCGGGGGCCGCACGGACCCACGGTGACGTTGTCCCGCACCCATCCCGAGCTGGTGAAGGGGCTGTTCCGGCTGGAGGTGCCCGAGGTCGCCGACGGCACCGTGGAACTCGCCGCGATCGCCCGGGAGGCCGGGCATCGCAGCAAGATAGCGGTGCGGTCCCGGGTGGCCGGGGTCAACCCCAAGGGCGCGTGCATCGGGCCGATGGGCAGCCGGGTGCGTGCCGTCATGGCCGAACTGCGGGGCGAGAAGATCGATATCGTTGACTGGTCGGCCGACCCGGCAACCTTCGTCGGGAGCGCGCTGTCCCCGGCCCGGGTGGCCCGGGTCGAGGTGACGGATCCGGCGAGCCGCTCGGCGCGGGTGGTGGTGCCCGATTACCAGCTGTCGTTGGCCATCGGGCGTGAGGGGCAGAACGCCCGCCTCGCCGCCCGGCTGACGGGGTGGCGCATCGACATCCACTCTGACACCGAGGACTCCGGCGAGGGCGCTGGGAGCGGATCCGAACGGGACTCTGCTGGAGCGCCCCGACGATCGGGACCAGCTACGGTGCCGCGGCGATCACCTGCCGCGGGTGGCCATTCTCGGGGTCAGGCGGGATAGACTTACGATGGCGCGCCGTGCGGAGCCCGTCCGTACCTGTGTCGGATGTCGAAGCCGTGCGCCGAGTTCTGACCTACTGCGTATCGTTGTAGAAGGCGGCGAGCTTCTGCCGGATGCTCGTCGTCGGATGCGTGGTCGGGGTGCGCACGTGCATCCTGATCTTGCATGCCTCGATCTCGCGGAGCGTCGCAAGGCGTTCTCACGAGCACTGCGGGTGTCAGGCCCGCTCGGGTCGAAGCAGGTCAGGCTGTATCTGGAGCGGTTTCGCCCGCGGTGGTCCGGTCCCTCCGGGAGCGGTCCGCCGTAGTCGCGCCAGGCACAGGGAGATACCAGGTAAAGATGGATGGATGGAACGGGCGGACCGCGGCAGCGGACCGGCCGGGTCAGACGGAGTGGGTACCCGCGCCAGCGGCATCCGCTCCCACAGACGGCGCCAACAGACGTCGACAGGGAAGCAGGTCGAGACAGCGATGACCGCTCAATGAGCACCCAGCCATGATCACGACCGGCAGGTAACGAGGTCACGCGGGCACGGACCGCGGGCCGAACGAAGGAGCACCGTGGCAGGAAAGGCCCGCGTACACGAGCTCGCCAAGGAGCTTGGTGTCGACAGTAAGACCGTGCTCGCCAAGCTCAAGGATCTCGGCGAGTTCGTGAAGTCCGCTTCGTCCACTGTCGAGGCACCCGTCGTCCGCAAGTTGAAGGAAGCGTTCCCCTCCGACGGCGCACCCACTTCCCCGGGCCGGGCCACCAGCCGTCCGGGACCGCCGGGTGGCGGCGCTCGTCCGACCCCGCCGTCCCGTCCTGGTCTGGCGCCTCGGCCCGGTCCGCGCCCGGTTCCCGGGCGGCCTGGTCCCCTCGGCCGGCCCGGTCCGGCGACCCCGGCGCCGTCCCCCTCGCCCGCGTCCCCGCCGCTACCGGCCTCGCCGACGCAGGCCTCCCCGACGTCTGCACCCGCCGCTCCCCGTCCGGCCGCGGCCTCCGCCGCGCCCGCGCCGCCGGTGCCGTCCGCTCCCTCCGCCGTGCCCGCGCCGCCGATGCCGTCCGTGCCGTCCGCTCCCTCCGGGCCGCGGCCCGGGCCGAACGTTCCGCGTCCCGGTGCACCGCAGGGCGGTGGCCGTCCGCGTCCCGGCGCCCCGGTTCCTCCCTCGGGTCCCACCGCTGGCGGTCCGACCGCTGGCGGCCCCCGGCCCGGGCCGCGTCCCGGACCCCGGTCGGCTGCGCCCGGTAACAACCCCTACACGACGCCGTCCGCTGGGCCGCGTCCGTCGCCCGGGCAGTCGGGTCCGCCATCGACGCCCACTCCCCGGCCCAGCGCCCCGCGGCCGGGCACCCCCAGGCCAGGTACCCCCCGGCCGGGTGGACCGCGTCCCGGTGGCACCGGTGCCGGTGGTCCACGGCCCACTCCCGGCGGGATGCCACCACGTTCCGGCGGTCCACGGTCCGGAGCAGGGGGTGGCATGCCGCCCCGCCCAGGTGGCACCGGGGGGCCGCGCCCCAACGCGAACATGTTCCAGCCTCGGCCCGCCGGTGGCCCTCCCGGACGCCCGGGCGGTGGTGGCGCGCCCGGTCGTCCCGGTGGCGGCGGTCCGCGTCCCGGTGGCGGCGGTCCGCGTCCCGGCGGATTCGCCGGGCGGGGTGGCGCGCCCGGTCGTCCCGGTGGTGGCGGCGGCGGTGGCGGTGCGCCCGGTCGTCCCGCGGCCGGCGGCCGTGGCCGAGGTGGGACCACGGCGGGCGCCTTCGGCCCCGGTGGCCGTGGTCGCCCCGGTCGCCAGCGCAAGTCCAAGCGCGCGAAGCGGCAGGAATGGGAGAGCGGGCTCGAAGCGCCGCGCATGGGCGCGATGGTGCCCCGCGGCAACGGGCAGGCCATCCGGCTTCCCCGTGGCGCCTCGCTGGCCGATTTCGCCGACAAGATCGACGCGAACCCGGGCGCTCTGGTCCAGGTCGTGTTCACCCAGCTCGGCGAGATGGTGACCGCGACCCAGTCCTGCACCGACGAGACGCTGCAGCTGTTGGGTGTCACGCTCGGCTACGAGGTCCAGATCGTCAGCCCGGAGGACGAGGACAAGGAGCTCCTCGAGAGCTTCGACCTCTCTTTCGGCGGGGAGTACGGCGACGACGTCGAGCTCAGCTCCCGGCCGCCGGTCGTGACCGTCATGGGTCACGTCGATCATGGTAAGACGAAACTGCTGGACGCCATCCGCTCCACCGACGTGGTCGGGGGCGAGGCCGGTGGTATCACCCAGCACATCGGTGCCTACCAGGTGCGGGCCAAGGTCGACGGCGACGAGCGTCCGATCACCTTCATCGACACTCCGGGCCACGAGACCTTCACGGCCATGCGGGCCCGCGGTGCGCAGGTGACGGACATCGTGGTCTTGGTCGTGGCCGCCGACGACGGGGTGAAGCCGCAGACCATCGAGGCACTGAACCACGCCCAGGCGGCCGGCGTCCCGGTCGTGGTGGCGGTCAACAAGGTCGACAAGGAGGGCGCCGACCCGGCCAAGGTGCGGGGTCAGCTCACCGAGTACGGCCTGGTGGCGGAGGAGTACGGCGGCGACACGATGTTCGTCGACGTCTCCGCCCGCAACCGGACGAACATCGACGGCCTGCTCGAGGCGATCGTCCTGACCGCCGACGCATCCCTGGACCTGCGGGCTCCGACCGAGGTCGAGGCGCAGGGTGTCGCCATCGAAGGTCGGCTCGACCGGGGCCGGGGTCCGGTGGCGACCGTGCTGGTCCAGCGCGGCACGCTGAGGGTCGGTGACTCGGTCGTCGCCGGCGAGGCGTTCGGTCGGGTTCGGGCGATGCTCGACGAACACGGTGGTCAGGTGGTCGAGGCGGGCCCGGCCCGGCCCGTCCAGGTCCTGGGGTTCACCAGCGTTCCCGACGCGGGTGACAACTTCCTGGTGGTGCCCGAGGACCGGGTGGCCCGTCAGATCGCCGAACGGCGTCAGGCCCGCGAGCGTAACGCGGAGCTGGCGCTGAGCCGGGGCCGTCCGACGCTGGAGACGATCCTCGAGCGGATGAAGGAGGGCGAGAAGACCCAGCTCAACCTCATCCTCAAGGGCGATGTGTCCGGTTCGGTCGAGGCGCTCGAGGACGCCTTGCTCAAGATCGATGTCGGCGACGAGGTCGGTCTGCGGATCATCGACCGTGGGGTCGGCGCGATCACTGAGACCAACGTGATGCTGGCGTCGGCGTCCGACGTGATCATCATCGGCTTCAACGTCCGGCCGCAGGGCAAGGCGACGGAGCTGGCCGACCGTGAGGGCGTCGAGGTCCGGTACTACTCGGTGATCTACCAGGCTATCGAGGACATCGAGAACGCCCTGAAGGGCATGCTCAAGCCCGTCTACGAGGAAGCGCAGCTCGGTACCGCCGAGGTCCGCGAGGTCTTCCGCGTGCCGCGGATCGGCAACGTGGCCGGCTCTCTGGTCCGTTCCGGCGTCATCCGGCGGAACACCAAGGCCAGGCTCATCCGCGACGGCGTCGTCGTGGCCGACAACCTCACGGTCGAGTCGCTCAAGCGTTTCAAGGACGACGCGACGGAGGTCCGCGAGGGCTACGAGTGCGGTATCGGTCTCGGGTCGTTCAACGACATCAAGATCGATGACGTGATCGAGACGTTCGAGCAACGGGAGGTTCCCCGCGCCTGAGCACGTCCGCGGCCGGTGACGATCGAGCTGTCTGCCCGATCGTCACCGGTGGTGTGTGCCCGGCGGCGGGAGACGACCATGTGGATCGGAACCCTCAGCCTTGATCTGCTGCTCGGTGACGTGCACTCGTTGAAGGAGAAACGGTCGGTGGTGCGGCCGATCGTGGCGGAGCTGCGTCGCCGTTTCGCCCTCAGCGTGGCCGAGACCGGCCATCATGATCTGTACCGGCGAGCCGAGATCGGGATGGCGGTCGTCGCCGCGGACCGGGCGCACTGCGTCGAGGTCCTCTGTTCCTGCGAGCATCTGGTGGCCCAGCGACCGGACGTCGAGGTGCTCGCCGCGCGGGCGCGCTACTTTTCGGCGGACGACGCGGACGACGAACCGCATGCACCCGGTGAACCGCATGCACCCGGTGCATCTGCCGCGGTGAGCGTGCCGCCGGCGGGACCGGCGAGCAAGGAGGTGGACGGTGGCTGATCCGGCCCGGGCACGGCGGCTGGCCGTGCGTATCCGCGAGGTCGTGGCGTCCACGCTGGAGCGTGGCGTCAAGGATCCTCGACTCGGCATGGTGACCGTCACGGATGTGCGGCTGACGCCGGATCTGGTCGACGCGACGGTCTTCTACACCGTCTACGGCGATGAGACGGCGCGGCAGGCGTCGGCCCAGGCGCTCGAATCCGCCCGGGGGCTGCTGCGCAGCCAGGTCGGCCGGGCCACGGGGGTGAAGGTGACCCCGACGCTCACCTTCGTTCATGACCGGCTTCCCGACGACGCCCAGCATCTGGAGAAGCTGATCAGCGTTGCCCGGGAACGCGACGCGTATCTGGCCGAGGTCCGTCGGGATGCTCGCCCGGCGGGCGACGACGATCCCTACCGCCGGCCGCGCTCCGCCGGCGAGCCGGATGAGCTGGGCGAGCCGGATGAGCTGGGCGAGGTGGATGAGTACGGCGGGACGGCCCGGCAGGAGGGATGACGGGGTACGGGCCCGGGACACCGCGGTGACAGGCACGAGACAGCTGCGATGGGACGAGACAGCGGCGATGGGAACTGACGATGAGCGATGCGACCGATCTCGCGGACCCGCCGGCGGCGTCGGTCAACCGCTCCCGCCCGGACGGTGCCGGTCCGACCGGTGATTTCCAGGCCGCGGTGACCGCACTGACCGGCGCGATCGACGCCGGTGACGACATCCTGCTGATCGCCCACGTGAACCCCGACGGGGACAGTCTCGGATCGGCGTTGGCGCTGGGGCTCGCGCTGCGGTCGCTGGGCGGAAGGCCGCGGGTGTCCTTCGACGCGGATCCCTTCGTCGTTCCCCGGGTGCTTCGCTTCCTCGCCGGTCAGGATCTGTTGGTGGCCCCCGAGGCCGTCACCGGCAGGCCGGGTCTCGTGGTGACCCTGGACGCCGCCAGCCGGCCCCGGCTGGGCAGGCTCGCCAGCACCACGGCCGGTTGCCGGGTCCTGGTCGTCGACCACCATGCCTCCAACACCCGGTTCGGCGATCTCAATCTGGTCGACCCCGAGGCGGCCTCGACCAGCGCCATGGTCATCGACCTCGTCGATGCCCTGGGCGTGCGGCTCGACCGGGACATCGCGACAGCGATCTACACCGGTCTGGTAACCGACACGGGATCGTTCCGTTTCGCCGCGACGACACCGGCGGTGCACCAACTGGCCGCCCGGCTGGTGGCCACGGGCATCCGTCCCGACCTGATCAGCCGTGCCCTGTGGGACACCCACCGCTTCGGCTATCTCAAGCTACTCGGGGAGGTTCTCGGCCGCGTCCGGCTGGAGCCCGAGTACGACCTCGTCTGGTCCTGGTGCAGCCAGGCCGATCTGCGCGCCGCGGGACTGGAGTACGACGAGATCGAGGGGCTCATCGACACGGTGCGCACCGTGTCGGAGGCAGAGGTCGCCCTTGTCTGCAAGCAGGATGGTGACGTCTGGAAGGTCTCGGTCCGTTCCAAGGGGGACGTTGACGTCGGCGCGGTCTGTACGGCTCTCGGTGGTGGCGGCCATCGCTTCGCCGCCGGATTCTCCTGCGGGACGACGCCCGACGAGTTGATGGACGTGCTTCGGGACGCGCTGGCGCGGGCTCCGCGCCTGGGGGGCCCGGGGACGCGGGAGAATCCGTGCGGCCCGGGTGGCCCGAGGAACGCGGTCCGGAGCCCGCGGTGAACACCCGGGGGGGATCCACCCGGGGACCCGCGCGGCCGGGGGGAGCCGCATCCCGCCGGGGATCCGGTCCCAGCCCCGGGCCACAGGTCGACGGGCTCGTCGTCGTGGACAAGCCAGCCGGCTGGACGTCGCACGATGTCGTCGCCAGGGCGCGGCGCATTCTCGGGCAGCGTCGGATCGGCCACGCGGGCACCCTCGATCCGATGGCGACGGGCGTGCTGGTGCTGGGAGCCGGCCGGGGAACCCGCCTGCTCGGACATCTCGCCCTCACCGACAAGGTGTACGATGCCACGATCCGGCTCGGCCGGACTACCACGACCGACGACGCCGAGGGCGCGCCGGTCGAGGACCGTCCGGTGGACGTCGACGCCGACCGGCTCACGCGGGCCATGGCGGCCTTTACCGGGGTGCTCGACCAGGTTCCTGCCAGCGTGAGCGCGGTCAAGGTGGGCGGGGTACGCGCGTACGCCAGGGTCCGGGCCGGCGAGGTGGTCGATCTCGCCCCACGCCGGGTGACGGTCCACCGCTTCGACCTGCTGGCGCGGCGGGCCGCGGGCGACGGGGCGGTGGACCCGGCCGGAACCGATCTGGAGGTCACGGTCGGTTGCTCCAGCGGAACATACGTGCGGGCGCTCGCCCGTGATCTCGGGGCGGGGTTGGACTGCGGGGCGCATCTGACCTCCCTGCGGCGCACCGCCGTTGGTCCCTTCGATCTGGCGGGCGCAGTGACTCTCGACACGTTCGTCGAGCTGGGGCCGCGGGCGGTCACGTCGCTGACCGACGCGGTCGCGGCCGGCTTCCTGCGCCGCGACGTGACGGCGGAGGCGGCAGCGGACGTGTCCCATGGCCGACGGTTGCCCCCGGTAGGACGGCCGGGTACGTACGGCGTCTTCGGTCCCGACGGGACCGTGCTGGCCCTGGTCGAGGAGATCGAGCATGCGGTCCGGTCGCTCGTCGTCTTCGCCCCGGCCCAGTCCGGCGGCCCCGGCCGGGGTTCGGTGGCCCGACGGCGCCCCACGAGAATGTCCTAGGCTTCGCACGTGCAAACGTGGCGAGGGGCGGAGAACACGCCTGTCCAGTGGCGGGGCGGGGTCGTCACGATTGGCTTCTTCGACGGGGTGCACCTCGGACACCGGCAGATCATCGGCCGGGCGGTCCGGCTGGCGCGGGAACGCGGTGAGCGTTCGCTGGTGTTGACCTTCGACCCGCATCCCGGTGAGGTGCTGCGACCCGGCAGCCATCCCGCCCTGCTCACGACGCTGCGTTTCAAGGCCGAACTGTTGGCCGGGACCGGGGTGGACGCGCTCTGCGTCGAGCCGTTCACGCTGGAGTTCAGTCGGGTCTCCCCGGCTGACTTCGTGCACGGGATACTGGTCGAGCGGCTGCGGGCGAGCGTGGTCGTGGTGGGGGAGAACTTCACCTACGGTCACCGGGCCGCCGGGAGGCTCGCGACGCTGTCGGAGGCGGGCGCCCGGGAGGGATTCGAGGTTGACGGGGTCCGTCTCGTCCGCTCCGGCGAGCAGGTGCTCTCCTCGACGGCGATCCGTGCCCGGGTGGCCGAGGGCGACGTGGCGGCCGCGGCGGCCGGGCTGGACCGGCCGCATCGGGTCGAGGGTGTCGTCGTGCACGGCGACGCGCGTGGCCGCACCATCGGCTATCCTACGGCGAACATCCAGGTGACGCCGTGGGCCGCCGTTCCGGCGGACGGCGTGTACGCGGGCTTCGCCTGCTGGTCCGGCCGCCGCCAGCCTGCCGCCATCTCGATCGGTACGAATCCGACGTTCGAGGGACGCGACCGGCGCGTCGAAGCGTTTCTCCTGGACTTCGACGAGGATCTCTACGGCGAGTACATGGCCTACGAGTTCACCCATCGGCTGCGTCCGACCCTGCGCTTCGACTCGGTGGCCGAGCTCGTCACCCAGATGGCCGCGGATGTGGAGGCCACCCGCGCGGCAACCCTGCTCGTCTGAACTCGGCTGAACTCCGCCGGTGGCCGAGCGGCTCTCCTCGGGTTGATAGGCTTCCCGGTCAGGCGGGTGCGGTGTGTCCGGACCGGACGGCGATGATGCCGAGGTCCGGTGATCGATCCGGGTGGGGAAGACCCCGGACGTGCGCTGTCCCGAAACAGAAGGAGAAGGTGGAGCGTGCCGCTCGCGAGCGACGTCAAGCAGAAGATCATGTCCGATTACGCCACCGTCGAGCGGGACACGGGCTCGCCCGAGGTGCAGGTCGCGATGCTGACCCGTCGGATCAGTGACCTGACCGAGCATCTCAAGGTGCATAAGCACGATCACCACAGCCGCCGCGGTCTGCTGCTACTCGTCGGCCGTCGCCGACGGCTGCTGAACTACCTGGCGAAGACGGATATCAACCGATACCGCGCTCTGATCGAGCGACTCGGGCTACGGCGGTAGCGCGAAGAGGGAGCGGCCCGGCTGGGACGCTCCCTCTGACGCATCGGGGGTAGGTACCGAATGCGTCGAGCCGTCGGCGGAGTCGTCCGCTCGGCGGTGTGGAGGACCTGGCCGGGTCCGTGGTGGTGCGAGCCGCCGGTCCTCGGTCGTGGTCGCCGGGATGGGTACGGGCACCGGACCCGGGGACTTCGACTGAGCACCGGCATCCTCGTTGGCGTGGACCCGGCCGTAGAAGAGGCTCGGCCGCGTGGATCCGGCCGAGGAAGAGAGGATGGAGTGGTTCGAGTGGACGACTCGACACATGCGGCCGAAGCGGTCATCGCGACCCCGGCCGGAGACCGGACGGTCCGGTTCGAGACCGGGCGTCTCGCCAAGCAGGCCGCCGGCTCCGCCGTCGCCTACCTGGGCGACACGATGGTGCTCTCGGCGACGACGGTCAGCAAGCAGCCCAAGGAACAGCTCGACTTCTTCCCGCTGACGGTGGATGTCGAGGAGCGGATGTACGCGGCCGGGCGCATCCCCGGTTCGTTCTTCCGGCGGGAGGGCCGCCCCAGCGAGGACGCGATCCTCACCTGCCGGCTCATCGACCGGCCGCTGCGGCCGTCGTTCGCCAAGGGGCTGCGCAACGAGATCCAGGTCGTGGCCACCGTGCTCGCCCTGGATCCCGACACCCTTTACGACGTGGTCGCCATCAACGCGGCCAGCGCGTCGACGACGCTGTCCGGCCTGCCCTTCACCGGGCCGATCGGTGCGACCCGGGTCGGGTTCGTCGACGGCGAGTGGATCGCCTTCCCGACCCATGCGGAGCTCGCTCGGGCGACCTTCGACATGGTCGTGGCCGGTCGGGTGATCGAGGACGGCTCGGACGTCGCGATCATGATGGTGGAGGCCGAGGCGACCCCGGGCACGGTCGAGCTGCTCGCGCACGGCGCGCCGGCTCCCACCGAGGAGGTCGTGGCCGCGGGCCTCGAGGCGGCGAAGCCCGCCATCCGTGAGCTCTGCCGGGCCCAGAGCGAGCTGGCCGCGCTCGCCGCGAAGCCTGCCCGGGAGTTCCCCGTCTTCATCGACTATCACGACGACGTGCTGGACGCGCTGTCCGCGGCAATCGGCGACGAGCTGTCCGCCGCGCTGCGCATCCCCGGCAAGGCTGAGCGCGAGAACGAGCTCGACCGGGTCCGCCAGCTCGCGGCCGAGAAGGTGGCCTCCCAGTTCGAGGGGCGAGAGAAAGAGATCGGCGCCGCCTACCGGGCGCTGACCAAGAAGCTCGTCCGCTCCCGCATCGTGACCGAGAGCGTGCGCATCGACGGTCGCTCGACAACCGAGATCCGCGCGCTGTCGGCCGAGGTCGACTACATCCCGCGGGTACACGGCTCGGCACTGTTCGAGCGGGGCGAGACGCAGATCCTCGGCGTCACGACCTTGGCCATGCTGCGCATGGAGCAGACGGTCGACACGCTCAACCCCGACCGCACCAAGCGGTACATGCACAACTACAACTTCCCGCCGTACTCCACCGGCGAGACCGGCCGCGTCGGTTCGCCGAAGCGCCGGGAGATCGGCCACGGGGCACTCGCCGAGCGGGCCCTGCTCCCGGTGCTGCCCAGCCGCGAGGAGTTCCCCTACGCGATCCGGCAGGTATCCGAGGCGCTGGGCTCGAACGGGTCAACGAGCATGGGCTCGGTGTGCGCGAGCACCCTGTCGCTGCTCAACGCCGGGGTACCGCTCAAGGCGCCGGTCGCCGGGATCGCGATGGGCCTCATCCACGCCGACGACTCCTACGTCACCCTGACCGACATCCTCGGGGCCGAGGACGCCTACGGGGACATGGACTTCAAGGTCGCCGGCACCCGGGACTTCGTCACCGCGCTCCAGCTCGACACCAAGCTCGACGGTATCCCGGCCTCGGTCCTCGCCGCGGCGCTCCAGCAGGCGCGCGGGGCGCGGCTCGCGATCCTCGACGTGATGGCCGAGGCCATCGGCAGCCCGGACGAGATGTCCGCTCACGCCCCGCGGGTCATCTCCGTCAAGATCCCGGTGGACAAGATCGGGGAGGTCATTGGGCCCAAGGGTAAGATGATCAACCAGATCCAGGCGGACAGTGGTGCCGAGATCACCGTCGAGGACGACGGGACGATCTACATCGGCGCGGTGGACGGTCCGTCGGCGGAGTCCGCCCGGTCGGCGATCAACGCGATCGCCAACCCGCAGATGCCCGAGGTCGGCGAGCGTTATCTGGGGACGATTGTGAAGATCACCAATTTTGGGGCCTTCGTCTCGCTCACCCCGGGCCGGGACGGTCTGCTCCACGTCAGCAAGCTCAAGACACTCTCCGGCGGTAAGCGGGTAGAGAAGGTGGAGGACGTCCTGACGGTGGGTCAGAAGCTTCAGGTCGAGATCACCGAGATCGACAGCCGCGGGAAGATCAGCCTGTCCCCGAGTGCCGAAGCCGCCGACGCGGCGGCCGCCGCCTCCTGACGGCCCGTCGTGTCCGACACTCCCACGCCCGACCTGACCTGCTCAGCGGGGACCGCCGGCGCGCCGCGGAACAAGCCGGTTCCCGGCGCCCGGGCCGCGCACCTGCTCGCTGCTGGCGGGGTCGGTGGCGAATCGTTGCTGGACGGCACGGCGCGCCGCACCGTGCTCCCCGGCGGTCTGCGGGTCATCACCGAGCGGGTCCCCGGGGTGCGCTCGGTCGCGATCGGCGTCTGGGTCGCGGTGGGCTCGCGCGACGAGACGCCGGTGACCGCCGGATGCTCCCACTACCTGGAGCACCTGCTGTTCAAGGGCACGCCCAGCCGGGACGCGTTGACTATCAGCGCGTCGGTCGAGGCGGTCGGCGGGGACATCAACGCCTTCACCGGCAAGGAGTACACCTGCTACTACGTGCGGGTGCTCGACTCCGATCTCGCGATGGCCGTCGACGTCATCGCCGACATGGTCACCAACTCGCTGGTGACGGCCGACGACGTCGAGGCCGAGCGTGGCGTGATCCTGGAGGAGATCGCCATGTACGAGGACGACCCGGGTGACCTCGTCCATGACGTATTCGCGGCGGCGATGCTCGGGTCGTCGGTACTCGGCCGCCCGGTGCTCGGGACGACCGAGTCGATCGAGGGGCTGGGCCGGGAGACCATCGCGGACTACTACCGCTCCCGGTACGTCCCGCCGGCGATGGTGGTCTCCATCGCCGGCAACCTGGCGCACGACCGGGCGCTGGCGCTGGTCGCCGAGGCGTTCGCCGACCGTCTGACGGTGAGCGCCGAGCCGTTCGAGGTGCGTGGCGGATCGTACGACTACCCGCCGCCGCCCGGCATCGTCGTGACCGACCGGCCGACCGAGCAGGCGCATCTCGTGCTCGGCACCAGGGGACTGTCCCGGCACGATCCGCGCCGTTACACGCTCGGCGTGCTGTCGACGGCGCTGGGCGGTGGGATGAGCTCGCGGCTGTTCCAGGAGATCCGGGAGAAGCGGGGGCTGGCGTACTCGGTGGGCTCGTTCGCCTCCCACTTCGCCGACGCGGGCCTGTTCGGCGTCTATGCCGGATGCGCCCCCAAGCGTGCCGACATGGTCCTCGAGCTCGCCCGTGAGCAGGTACGTCAGATCGCCGAGCACGGGATCAGCGCGGAGGAACTCGACCGGGCCCGTGGGCAGAACCGCGGCTCGATGATCCTCGGCTTGGAGGACACCGGATCCCGGATGAGCCGCCTCGGCAAGAGCGAGCTCGTCCACGGTGAGGTCCTGTCGGTCGACGAGATCATCGCCCGGGTGGACGCGGTCACCCTCGACGATGTCACCGCGATCGCGCGGGAGCTGCTGGACCAGTCCTGGGCCCTGGGCGTCATCGGACCCTTCGACGACCACGACTTCAGCGCTGCCGTCGCCCGTTAGCGACTCTCATCCCGCGAGGTTCACCGATGTCCGACTCCGAGTCCCGCCCGGTAACCGGCGCTGTCCCAGTAGCCGGGACAGCAGTGGGGGTGCTCGGTGCACGGGGACGGATGGGGTCGACGGTGTGTGCCGCCGTCGAGGCCGCCGCCGACCTGGCGCTGGTCGCGGCCCTCGGCACCGGCGATGACCGTGGTGCGCTCGCCGCGGCCGACGTCGTCGTCGACTTCACCACTCCCGACGCGGTGATGGACAACCTCCGCTGGTGCGTCCAGGCCGGCAAGCACGTCGTCGTCGGCACCACCGGCTTCGACGAGCCGCGGCTCGCGACCCTGCGTGGCTGGCTGGCTGCGGCACCGGGGGTCGGGGTGCTCGTCGCGCCGAACTTCGGGGTAGCCGCCGTGCTGATGATGACGTTCGCCGCCCGGGCCGCCCGGTTCTTCGACTCGGTGGAGATCATCGAGTTGCACCATCCCGGCAAGGCCGACGCGCCGAGCGGCACCGCCCGGCGTACCGCGCAGCTGGTCGCCGCGGCGCGTACCACCGCCGGGTTGCCGGTGGCCGGCCCGGACGCGACAACCGCCGCCCTCGACGGTGCCCGCGGCGCCCGGGTCGACGGCGTGCCGGTGCATGCCGTCCGCCTCGCCGGGCTCGTCGCGCATCAGGAGGTCCTGCTCGGGGGCGCGGGGGAGACCCTCACCCTGCGGCACGATTCCTACGACCGCACCTCGTTCATGCCGGGGGTGCTGCTGAGCGTGCGGAAGGTCGGCGAGCGACCGGGACTCACGGTCGGTCTGGAGTCGCTGCTCGACCTGGGCTAGCGCCGCGGGCATCTTGGGGCAGGTGCCTGCTGCCACCACGGGCCGCGAAAGATAGGTTTCCGGATGTGGTCGGACACGTTGACCGTCGTTTCCCGGCGGGTACCCGTAGCGTCTTTTGTATCGATCTTGGTAAGATGTTCAGCTGCCTGGCCCGGGCGCGCCCCGACGACGTGTGCTCCCTGGTCAAGCGGCGGATGCCGGTCGTGGCGACCTTGGCGGCACCCGGGGCGCGGATCCGGCTGGATCCGGACGGCCCGGTGGCGTCGGCATCCGGTGGGGCGTCCAGGTGAGGGCCCGCTGGCTGGTGGCCGTGCTTGTCGCGGCGTGTGGCTTCTACCTCGGGCTGATCGGCTGGCGGGGAATCCAGTTGCTCGGCGACGATCGCTGGGCGGCCCGTGGACTCGGTCTCGGTGTCGTGCTGCTTCCGATGATCGGCGCCGTCGTCATCCTGCGTGAGCTGCGTTTCGGCCGCGACACCGAGCGGCTTGCCCGGATGTTCGACGTAGCCGCGGATGCGACGGCTGACGTCGAGTCCGGCACCGCCCGCGGCTTCAACCCCGGCGCCCGTGCCGACGAGCCGGTTCTCGTGCGCCGGCCGTCGGGCCGGATCGACCGCGCCTCGGCCGACGCCGCGTTCGCCCAGCGTCGGGCGGAGGTCGAGGCGGCGCCGGGTGAATGGCGTCGCTGGTACCGGCTCGCGGTCTCCTATGGAGATGCCGGGGACACCCGCCGGGGACGCGCCGCGATGCGTCACGCGATCGTCCTCGAGCGGCACTCCCGCGGGTGACCGTGCCCCGTCCCCTGGCGGTGAATTGCTCATCCAATGCAGGCGGCTCCGGGACGGCCATTGACATCTCCCGTAGGGAGTCGGGCGCCATCGGTGACAGGTGGTTATATCGTATCGACGTGGCTAGGAGGGAGACTGAGCCGGGCCGCGTACTTAACGCGTCGATGGCCTGTGTACGATGCCGCAGAGGGTCGGCTGTCGGCCATCAGACTACTGGGGGGTAGTGCGGTGTTCGTGTCCTGCGGCCATTCGAGATCGGTCCGGCAGCGTCCATGCTGAGTGCTCCGGCGGGTGAGCAGCTACTGATCCTCTGATCTCCGATCATTTGATGTCCGTTTCCCCCGATCCTCCAACCTGGCCTCGCGGCGCGATCTGATCGGATGCGCCGCCTCCTTCGCATGGCTCAAGGGAGGACGCCCGTCGTCGCCGGACTCCGGACAGCGATCGACGGGCACTCTCCGGGGTCCTCTGTATTCCAGATCCGGGAGCACACGACGTGCGTGCGATAGTGACCGGCGGCGCCGGTTTTCTGGGCAGTCATCTCTGTGAACGCCTACTGGACGGCGGCTACGAGGTCATCTGTTTCGACAACTTCCTCACCGGCAGGCCGGAGAATGTGGAGCATCTGCTCGCCGACCCACGTTTCCGCCTGGTCAACCGGGATGTGAATGATTTCATTTATGTTTCCGGTCCGGTCGACGCCGTGTTGCACTTTGCGTCCCCGGCATCTCCGGTGGATTACTACGAGCTGCCGATCGAAACGCTCAAGGTCGGCTCGCTCGGTACCTTCCACGCCCTTGGCCTGGCGCGGCAGAAGAATGCTCGGTTCCTGCTCGCCTCGACCTCGGAGTCCTACGGCGATCCACAGGTCAATCCCCAGCCGGAAGGCTACTGGGGCAACGTGAACCCGGTCGGCCCGCGCAGTGTGTACGACGAGGCCAAGCGCTTCTCCGAGGCAGTGACCATGGCCTATCAGCGCAAACACGGTGTCGACACCGGTATTGTCCGGATCTTCAACACCTACGGCCCGCGGATGCGGGTCGACGACGGTCGCGCCATTCCCGCCTTCATCTCCCAGGCGCTGCGGGGCGAGCCCATCACGGTCGCCGGTGACGGAACCCAGACCCGGTCCATCTGTTACGTCGACGACCTGATCGACGGCATCGTCCGACTTCTGCACTCGGACCTGCCCGGGCCCGTGAACATTGGGAACCCGCACGAGATGTCGATCCTCGACACCGCGGTGCTCGTCCGTGACCGGTGCGGATCGACGGCGCCGATCACCTTCGTCCCGCGGCCCCAGGACGACCCCTCGGTGCGTCAACCCGACATCACCCTCGCCCGGACCCTCCTGGGCTGGGAACCGAAGACGAGCCTGCACGACGGGCTCACCCGGACGATCTCCTGGTTCGCCGGCCAGCTCGCGGAGAGCCGTCAGGTCGCTTGACCGGCGTCACAGGTGTCCCGCCCGGCCACCGAGCTTTCCGGGAACGTGGCCGCGCGGGGAACGTGACTTTCTGTTTGCGGGGGAGGGTTCGCGATGGCCGGCGCCATGCCGTGTGCACCGCCGCGTTACGTGGGATCGGTGGCATTGGTCCGCAACCCGCCGAGGATGTCAGCGTCACCTACCTGCTGTGCGCGCTCAGGCCGAGGCGGGGCCTTTGCCGCCGATGCGTGGGCGAACGGCGACGGGCCCGGGAGGTCCGCGGCAATGGTGACCCGAGAGTTCCCGTGGCCACGCCACCTCCTGGACATCTTCTTCCGGGACGTGAGCCGCCGGTCCCGGGTGCCGTGCGCGCGGTTCTTGCCACCGGCGGTGCACTACCCGACGCTGGCGCTGTGACCGGACCGGGGCTCCTGCTCGCGCCGATCGCCTGGTTCACCGGGATCGCCGCGGCCGCTATCAGGTCGGTGATGCACCGACCTGGGGGTTATGTTCTGCTGTGCCTGATGTCCGTCGCCCCGGGTGTGCCCGTGCCCATCGCGGTGTTCGCTGCCCGAACGGTCGGGACCGCGCGGTCCAGCCGAAGGGCACCGGCGACGGGCGTGGCCGTGGTGTCGATCCTAGCCGCCGTCGGGTTGATCCTGCTGCCGGGATCGGTTGTTCCGGGCCGGTGTGGAGCACCGGTGACGAGTTGTTTCAGTTGATCACCGAAGAAGTGGATAACCGAGCTATGACGTCGACGAGTCGAGCCGAGACGGTCCTGGTGACCGGGGCGACGGGGTTCATCGGCTCCCATACCTGGGTGGACCTGCTCGCCGCGGGTCATCGGGTGGTGGGAGTGGACAACTTCGTCAACAGCTCACCGCGGGTGCTGGACAGGCTGCGTAAGGTGGTGGACGGCGACATCGACTTCGTGCGGCTCGATGTCCGTGACCGGGCGGCGCTCGGTGACGTGTTCCGCCGATGGAAGATCGATTCCGTTGTTCACTTCGCCGCTCTCAAAGCCGTCGGCGAGTCGGTCGACATCCCGCTGGAGTACTACGACACGAACGTCAACGCGACGTTGGGTCTGGTCCGCGTGATGGCGGAGCACGGCGTGCGCCGGCTGGTCTTCTCGTCCTCGTGCGCAATCTACGGAGCGGCGGACAAGGTGCCGATCGCCGAGGACACGCCGGCCCGCCCGACCAATCCCTACGCGCGCACCAAATGGATGTGCGAGCAGATCCTCGCCGACCTCTGCGCCCGGGATCCGTCCTGGCACGTGACGTCCCTGCGATACTTCAACCCCGCCGGGGCGCACGAGTCGGGCCTGCTCGGCGAGGATCCCCGCGGGGTGCCGAACAACGTCATGCCCTACCTGGCCCAGGTGGCGGTCGCCCGGCGCCCGGAGCTGTCCATCTTCGGCGACGACTACCCCACGCCCGACGGCACGGGCGTACGCGACTACATCCACGTGGTCGACCTGGCGGAGGGCCATCGACTCGCTCTCGATCATCTCGATGACCAGGCGGGACATCGGGTCATCAACCTTGGGACCGGCGCTGGCACCTCCGTGCGGGAACTGCTCGCGGCCTTCTCCGCGGCCTGCGCTCGTGATCTCCCCAGTCGCGTCGTGGCGAGGCGGCCGGGGGACGTCGCCGCCCTGGTCGCCGACGCGGCGCTCGCCCGTACGGCACTCGGCTGGTCAGCCCGCCGGGATGTCGCGGACATGTGCCGGGACGCCTGGGAGTTTCAGCGTCTCAATCCAGGGGGGTACGACGATGAGGAGGAGCCTGATGAGCTCGTCGGACAGCCTTGATGATGCGGCGGCGCCCGGAACCGGGCCTCGTCCACGCCTGACCGTCATCGGCACCGGGTACCTGGGGGCCACCCACGCGGTGTGCATGGCGGAGCTTGGCTTCGAGGTGCTCGCCGTGGACGTCGACCATTCGAAGATCGAGCGGTTGTCCGCGGGGGAGATCCCGTTCTTCGAGCCCGACCTCGCCGACCTCCTGCGCGCGAACCTCCGGACCGGACGGCTGCGTTTCACCACCTCCTTCGAGGAGATTGCCGAGTTCGGCGACGTGCACTTCGTCTGTGTGGGCACCCCCCAGCGTGCCGACGGTTACGGGGCGGACCTGAGCCACCTGCACGCCGCCATCGAGCGCCTCGCGCCGCTGCTGACCCGGCCGTGCCTCGTGGTCGGCAAGTCGACGGTGCCGGCCGGCACGGCTGCGGGGCTCGCCCGGACGATCGCGCAGCTCGCCCCGGCGAACCGCCCGGTCGCGGGCGAGACGGCGCCCGGCGCGGCGGGGGCCGACGGGTTGGGCCGCGTCGAGGTGGGCCATGACGGGTTGGGCCATGACGAGGTGGACGAGCCCGCTGCCGACATCTCCAGCGATCTCGCCGGCGTCCAGCTGGCCTGGAACCCGGAGTTCCTCCGGGAGGGCTTCGCGGTGGCCGACACCCTGCGACCGGACCGGCTCGTCTTCGGTGTCGCCTCCCCGGCTGCGGAGGGAGCGCTGCGGGCCGCTTTCGCGCCGGTGATCGCCCAGGGGGTGTCGGTCATCGTGACCGACTACGCGACGGCCGAGCTGGTGAAGACGGCGGCCAACTCCTTTCTCGCGACGAAGATCTCCTTCATCAACGCGATGGCGGAGGTGTGCGAGGCGGTCGATGCCGATGTCCTGACGCTGGCCGAGGCGCTGTCCCACGACGTGCGCATCGGCGGGAACTTCCTGCGTCCGGGGGTGGGGTTCGGGGGCGGCTGCCTACCCAAGGACATCCGGGCCTTCCAGGCCCGCGCAGACGAGCTCGGGGTCGGTGCGGCGCTGCGTTTCCTGCGTGAGATCGACGAGATCAACAATCGTCGCCGGGACCGTGTGGTGGACCTGGTCACCGCGGCCCTCGACGGCACGCTGGTCGGCCGGCGCCTCGTCGTGCTGGGCGCCGCGTTCAAGCCCAACTCCGACGACGTGCGGGACTCCCCGGCGCTCGCGGTCGCGGGGCTACTGGCCGAGACCGGCGCCGGGGTGACGGTCGTGGATCCGGTCGCGACGCGCAACGCCCGGCAGGCCCGGCCCGGCCTTGCCTACAGCGACTCCGTCGAGGCCGTGGTCGAGGGGGCCGACGCGCTGGTCCTGCTCACCGAGTGGCGCCAGTTCGCCGACCTGGACCCGGCCCGGCTCGGGGCCGTGGTCCGGCGCAAGGTCGTGGTGGACGCCCGGCACGCGCTCGACGCCGACCAGTGGCGTCAGGCCGGATGGGTCTACCTGGCCCCCGGCCGGCCGACCGGCGTCATCCCGAGCTCGTTGCCGGAGCAGCGGCACCGGGGGGACGGAGCGCCGCCGGCGCCGGTCGAGCAGTGCGGCGAGACGGGTGCGCGGCTCGCGGAGGTCGAGGCGCGCGCGGGGCACCCGGTGTGATCGACGGGATGGGGCCCGGTGGAACGGGCCCCATCCCCGCCGTGGAATCGCTCTCCGGCTGTGAGGTCAACGAGCCCCACGCGATAGGCTGCTGCTCATGCGTCTCCTCGCTCGACATCGGTGACTGCCACCCGGCTTCGCGGTTGACCGTGCCCGGGGCGGCAGGTGCCCGTCCGTTCGAGATGATGAGGAGATTCCGCGGCGATGAGTGACGCGCCGATCGTCCGTCCCCTGCCCGTGAGCGGATTTCCCGAGTGGCTGCCCGAGGTCCGTCTCGTCGAGCAGCGCTGGCTCGACACCATCCGGGCGACGTTCGAGCGGTACGGCTTCTGCTCGGTAGAGACCCCCTCGGTCGAGGCGCTCGAGGTGCTGACCGCGAAGGGGGAGACCTCCCAGGAGGTCTACACGCTACGCCGCCTGCAGGCCGACGCCGACGACGACAGCGCCCGCCTCGGCCTGCACTTCGACCTCACAGTGCCTTTCGCGCGGTACGTGGCCGCCCACTTCAACGACCTCGTGTTCCCGTTCAAGCGCTACCAGATCCAGCGGGTGTGGCGGGGGGAGCGTCCCCAGGAGGGCCGCTTCCGCGAGTTCACCCAGTGCGACATCGACGTGATCAACGTTGATCAGGTGCCCCTGCACTTCGACACGGAACTTCCCCGCATCGTGCACGAGGTCCTGGGCACCCTCGGCGTTCCGCCCTGGACCCTCAACATCAACAATCGCAAGGTGCTCCAGGGCTTCTACGAGGGCCTGGGCATCGGCGATCCGCTGGCCGTCATCCGGGTCGCCGACAAGCTCGACAAGATCGGCCTCGCGGGGGTGGAGGGGCTGCTGACCACCGCGGTCGGGCTCGACCCGGACCAGGTGCGCGCCTGCCTGGAGCTCACGGGCATTCGGGGCTGCGATCCCGGCGTCGTCGAGGAGGTACGCCGGCTCGGGGTGAAATCGGACCTGCTCTCCGAGGGGCTCGACGAGCTCGCCGCGGTTCTCGGCGATCTCGCTGACCTGCCCGCCGGCGACGTGGTCGCGGACCTCTCGATCGCCCGCGGTCTCGACTACTACACCGGGACCGTCTACGAGGCGAAGTTCGTCGACTGGCCGGACTTCGGCAGCATCTGCTCGGGGGGACGGTACGACAACCTTGCCGGCTCCTTCATCCGCCGCAACCTCCCCGGCGTCGGGATCTCGATCGGCCTCACCCGCATCTTCGCCAAGCTACTGGCCGAGGGCCTGCTCACCACCGGGCCGTCCAGCCCCGCCGACGTGCTAGTCGTGATCCCCGCCGCGCCGCGCCGCGCCGCCGCCCTCGCGACGGCCGCCGAGTTGCGCACCCGGGGGCTGCGGGTGGAGACCTACCACCAGCCGGACAAGGTGGCCAGGCAGGTCCGCTACGCCTCCCGCAAGGGCATCGGATTCGTCTGGTTCCCGCCCTTCGACGATGGCCGGGCGCACGAGGTGAAGAACATGGCCACCGGGGACCAGTCCGCAGCGGACCCGGCGACCTGGACCCCGTCCGCGGGCTGACCGGCGGGCCCGGGGGTCGTGCGCAGCCCGCGGTCCGATGCGCGCGGCGGCACGCCCGCCGCGCCATCGCCGGGAGGCTGTCCGTCGTGACGTGGCCGGGCGGCCGGGGATTGACGGGGGCGGAGATCCCCGGCCGCGCCATGCCACGCCGTGAGGGCGGGCACTGCGACTCCTCGTCGCTGGGGACTGACGAGGCGTCCACCTCCGGTGTACCACGCGGGTCGTGACTGCCAATCCCCGCGCGTCGATCGGGTGACCGGACGGGTAAGTGGATGCCGACACGATCCCGGTTGGGCGATTGCTGGCCCGGTCGGGTGATTGCAGGCCTGGCGTCCGGGTGCATGCCGCAGCCGGGTGAGGTCCCCGCGCCCCGGCGGATGGGCGCCGTCTATCGTGGGCGGAGTCCGCCAGCGACCGGGCAACGGGTCCCGCGTCCAGATGATGGAGGTGGCAGTGTCGCAGCCGACGCCCGAACCGACGTCCGTGCGGCTTCGGGTCCAGGTGATCGCCAAGACCGAGTTCATCCCCCCGGACGACGTGGCCTGGAGCACCGACGCCGACGGCGGTCAGGCCCTCGCCGAGTTCGCCGGGCGGGCCTGCTACCAGAGCTGGAACAAGCCGAATCCGGCGACCGCGACCAACGCCGGCTACCTACGGCACATTCTCGACGTCGGGCATCTGTCCGTGCTCGAGCACGGGACCGTATCGCTCTATCTCACCGGGGTGTCGCGCAGCCTCACCCATGAGCTGGTCCGGCACCGGCACTTCTCCTACAGCCAGCTCTCCCAGCGCTACGTCCCCGAGCGGGACGCCGCCGTGGTGGAACCGGAGGTCATCGCGGCCGATCCGGAGCTGCACGCCCTGTTCCAACAGGCCGCGGCGGCCTCGCTGGAGGCCTACGGGCGCCTGTTGGAAGGTCTGGAGAAGCGGTTCGCCGACGTTTCCGCGCCTATCTCACGGCGCAAGCAGGCGCGTCAGGCGGCCCGGTCGGTGCTGATGAACGCGACCGAGACCCGGATCGTGGTCACCGGGAACTACCGGGCGTGGCGGCACTTCATCGGGATGCGGGCGAGTGAGCATGCCGACGTGGAGATTCGCGGGCTTGCCGTCGCCGTCCTGCGGGAACTGCTCCGGGTGGCGCCCAACGTGTTCGCCGACTTCCGGATCTCGACGCTGGATGACGGCACCGAGGTCGCCTCCAGCCCGCTGGTGGGGGAGGGCTGAGCGCCGGACCTTCCCGCCGCCGGCCGTCTATTGATTTACTGGGAGAAAGAGTACAGCCGATGACGAGCGTCGTCGACGCCGAGCGGAGCGGGGCGGATCCGGCCGCGGGGCCGTTGTCCCCGGTGGAGCTTGACCTCATCCACGCCTACTGGCGAGCGGCGAACTATCTGTCCGTCGGACAGATCTACCTGCTCGACAATCCCCTGCTCGCCGAGCCGCTGCGTCCGGAGCACGTCAAACCGCGCCTGCTCGGGCACTGGGGCACGACTCCCGGCCTGAACCTCATCTACGCCCATTTGAACCGCGTGATCCGGGCAAAGGACCTGAACGCCATCTACATCATCGGTCCGGGTCACGGCGGTCCCGGCATCGTGGCGAACGCCTACCTGGAAGGTACCTACAGCGAGGTCTACCCCTCGATCGGCCGGGATGTGGCGGGGATGCGGCGGCTGTTCCGGCAGTTTTCCTTCCCCGGCGGAATTCCCAGCCACGTCGCGCCGGAGATTCCCGGGTCCATTCATGAGGGCGGCGAGCTCGGTTACGTGCTGACCCACGCCTACGGCGCGGCCTTCGACAATCCCGACCTGGTGGTCTGCGCCGTCGTGGGGGACGGGGAGGCCGAGACGGGCCCGCTCGCGGCGAGCTGGCACTCCAACAAGTTCCTCGACCCGGGTCGCGACGGCGCGGTGCTGCCGGTCCTGCACCTCAACGGCTACAAGATCGCCAATCCGACGATCCTGGCCCGCATCCCCGAGCAGGAGCTGACCGCGCTCCTGCGTGGCTACGGGTACCACCCGTACTTCGTGGCCGGGGACGACCCGGCCGCGGTGCACCAGCGGATGGCGGGCGTCCTGGACGCCGCCGTCGACGAGATCCACGAGATCCAGGACCGGGCCCGCCGCCACGGCCACACCGAGCGCCCCACCTGGCCGATGATCGTGCTGCGGACCCCCAAGGGGTGGACCGGGCCGGCCACTGTTGACGGCCTGCCGGTCGAGGGCACGTGGCGGTCCCACCAGGTGCCCGTCGCGCAGTTGCACGACAACCCCGGGCACTTGGCCCAGCTGGAGGCGTGGCTGCGCTCCTACCTGCCGGAGGAGCTCTTCGATGCCGGCGGCGCCCCGCGGCCCGAACTCGCCGCGCTCGCCCCCCGCGGTCCCCGGCGGATGAGTGCGAACCCGCATGCCAACGGGGGCGAGCTGCTGCGTGATCTGACTCTTCCCGACTTCCGTGACTACGCGGTCGACGTCACCGCCCCCGGGACCACCCTCGCCGAGCCGACCCGGATCCTGGGCGCGTTCCTGCGGGACGTGGTGGCCGCCAATCCGAGCACCTTCCGGGTGATGGGCCCGGACGAGACCGCCTCCAATCGGCTGGGTGCGCTCTTCGAGGTGACCGACCGCGTCTGGAACGCCGGGACGGAACCGACGGACGAGCACCTGGCCGTGGACGGTCGGGTCATGGAGGTGCTTTCCGAGCATCTGTGCCAGGGCTGGCTGGAGGGCTATCTGCTCACCGGCCGGCACGGGTTCTTCTCCTGCTACGAGGCGTTCATCCACATCGTCGACTCGATGGTCAATCAGTACGCGAAATGGCTGAAGACCACCCGGCACATCCCGTGGCGGCGCCCGATCGCATCGTTGAACTACCTGTTGACCAGCCACGTGTGGCGGCAGGACCACAACGGCTTCTCCCATCAGGACCCCGGATTCATTGACCACGTCGTGAACAAGAAGGCCGAGGTCGTCCGGGTGTACCTGCCCCCGGACGCGAACACCCTGCTCTCCGTCGGCAACCACTGCCTGCGCAGCCGGCACTACATCAACGTGATCGTGGCCGGCAAGCAGCCGGCGTTGAACTACCTGTCGATGCCGGCGGCGATCGCCCACTGCACCCGTGGCCTGGGCATCTGGGACTGGGCCAGCAACGACCACGACGCGCCCGGCGACGGGCTGCCGGATGTGGTGATGGCCTGTGCCGGGGACATCCCGACCCTGGAGACCCTCGCCGCGGTGGACCTCCTGCGCCAGTACTTCCCCGACCTGAAGGTGCGCGTCGTCAACGTCGTCGACCTGATGTCCCTGCAGGACGAGGCGGAACATCCGCACGGCATCTCGCACGCCCGCTTCGATGCGCTGTTCACCACCGACCGGCCGGTCATCTTCGCCTACCACGGCTATCCCTGGCTGATCCACCGGCTGACCTACCGGCGGCACAACCATCACAACCTGCATGTCCGTGGCTACATCGAGGAGGGGACGACCACCACCCCGTTCGACATGGTCATGCTGAACAACCTCGACCGGTTCCACCTGGTGGCGGACGTCATCGATCGGGTACCGAGTCTGGGCGCCCGCGCCGCGCACGTCCGGCAGCAGATGATCGACGCGCGGCTCGCGGCCCGGACCTACACCCGGGACCACGGCGAGGACGTCCCGGAGATCCGGAACTGGACTTGGCCCTACTGAGCCTCGCCCCTACCGAGCCCCGCCCCGTCGCGATGAACGTCCTGGTGGTCAACGCCGGATCGGCCAGCCTCAAGCTGCGGCTGATCGGCCCGGACGACGTCCTGCTCGCCGCGCGCGATCTCACCGCGCCAGCCGGTCGGGTGGACTCGGCCGGGGTCATCGCCGCGTTGCGCGAGCTCACCCACGAGGGTGGCCAGCCGGGCGCGGTCGGGCACCGCATCGTGCACGGCGGGACGGATTTCGCCGCCCCCGTGGTCGTCGACCGGGTCGTGGTCGAGCGGCTGCGGAGGCTGACCGCCCTCGCCCCCCTGCACCAGCCTGCGGCGCTTGCCGCCCTCGACGAGGTCGGGGCGGCCGTGCCCGAGGTGGCGCAGGTCGCTTGCTTCGACACGGCGTTCCACAGCCGGATGCCGGCGGAGGCCATCACCTACGCCATCCCGGCCGAGTGGCGGGAGCGGTACGGCATCCGCCGGTACGGCTTCCACGGCCTGTCCCACGCCCACGTCTCCCGGCGGGCGGCCGCGCTCACCGGGGCGCGGCGCATCGTGACCTGTCATCTCGGCTCGGGCGCGTCGCTCGCCGCCGTTCTCGACGGGGTGGGGGTGGACACCACGATGGGCTTCACCCCGCTGGAGGGCCTGGTGATGGCCACCCGGTCCGGCACCGTGGATCCCGGCGCGCTGCTGTGGCTGCAGACGGAGGCGGGACTGAGCGCGCACGAGCTCACCGATCGCCTGTTCACCTCGGCGGGGCTGCGTGCGCTCGCGGGGACGGCGGACATGCGGGATGTCGAGTCCGGCGCCGCCGCGGGTGAGCCGGCCGCCGCGCTGGCGCTGGCGGTCTACCTGCACCGGCTGCGCGCCGGGATCGCCGCGATGACCGCCGCGCTGGGCGGGCTGGACGCCCTGGTGTTCACCGGCGGCGTCGGGGAGAACTCTGCCTCCGTGCGGGCCGGGGCCGCGGCCGGACTCGGCTACCTGGGCGTGGCGGTGGATCCCGAGCGTAACGATCCGGCCCGGGCCGGTGGTACGGGTCTGCCGGGCGGCACGGGCCTATCTGGTGGCACGGAGCGCGAGATCGGCGTGCTGGGGGCCGCCGTGCGCACGCTCGTGATCGAGGCACGCGAGGACCTGGAGATCGCCCGCGGGACCCGGGCAGCCCTCGCTGGTGGCGCTGGGTGACGGTAGTCCGATGTTACGGTAATGTCCCGGGTGGCGGGTGCGATCCTGGCGGACCCGCGCGCCGCCGGATGGCACCGCCCGGACGATCCGGTGGCGGTACTCTGAAGGCTCTGTCGCGGCGAGTGGGACGGTGCTGCCCGGTCCGGTGCGGTCCGGTCCGGTGTCCTCTCCGCCGGTCGTCCCGTCGTCCCCGAGCGGGGCCCGGCCGGTCGCGATCCGTCTCCATTCGGTGACGGCGGGGTCCGATCGGCGTCAGACCCCGTCGCGGTGCCCGACAGCGCGCGGTGCGCCGTCCCCGGGCTGGGCGGATGGTATCCGCGTGTGGTGGCCCGGCGCCCCCGCGGGTCTCGCGCCGGTCGCCGGTGGTGCTTGTGGGCGGGTCCGGGGAGCAGGCCCGGCTCGGGCCGGCGGAGCGGGAAAGGCGGCGTGGGCGGAGGATGGACCGGTGCCGGCCCGGCGGTGTCGGAGGAGTGAACGTGGAGGTTCGGCGGTCCGGCGGGTGACGTCGGTCGCCGAGGTGATGTCGGAGGTGCCGTCTAGCGTGACCGGTATGTCAATGTTGCCGCCGGCGCCGTTCGGGCGCGTGATCACAGCGATGGTCACGCCGTTCCGGGCGGACGGCGGTCTCGATGAGGCGGGTGCCGCGCAGCTCGCGAGCCGTCTGGTGGACGCCGGCAACGACGGGCTCGTGGTCAACGGCACCACCGGGGAGTCTCCGACGACCACCGACGAGGAGAAGGACCGCTTGGTGCGGGTCGTCGTCGAGGCCGTGGGAAGCCGTGCCCGCGTGATCTCCGGTGTCGGGACGAGTGACACCGCGCACAGCGTGGAACTGGCGCGGGCCGCCGAAGCCGCGGGCGCGCACGGTCTGCTCGTCGTGACGCCCTACTACAACAAGCCACCGCAGGCCGGGTTGCTGCGGCATTTCGTCACCGTCGCCGAGGCGACCGGGCTACCGGTCGTCGTCTACGACATCCCCGGCCGGACCGGGGTTCCGGTGGCGTCGGAGACTTTGGTGCGGTTGGCCGAACACCCGCGTATCGTCGCGGTCAAGGACGCTAAGGACGATCTGCCCGCATCCTCCTGGGTGCTGGCGCGGACCGGTCTGGCGTATTACTCCGGCACCGACGCGCTCAACCTGCCGTTGCTATCCATCGGGGCATGCGGAGTCATCAGTGTTGTCGGGCACGTGGCCGCACCCGCGATCCGTGCCATGATCGAGGCCTTCGGGGCCGGTGAGGTGGGTCGGGCGATCGCGCTGCATCAGGGCTTGCTGCCCGCGTACGAAGGAATGTTCCGCACCCAGGGCGTGATCCTGGCCAAAGCCGCGCTGCGGCTGGCCGGGCTGCCCGCGGGGCCGGTCCGGCCACCGTTGGTGGACGCCACTCCCGCTGAGGTCGCGCGGCTGCGGGCGGACCTCGCCGAGGCGGTCCTCGACGCCGCCGGGCCGCCGGGCGCGCCCGGCGGCGCCTCGTCCGGGTCCGGGTCGTCCGTCGGGCTGGCCGTCGCCGCGGCGGGTGAGGTCTCATGAGCCATCCGCATCCCGACCTCGGCCCGCCGCCGCCGCTGCGCGCGGACGGCCTGCGGATCATCCCGCTCGGTGGGGTCGGGGAGATCGGTCGCAACATGACCGTCTTCGAACACGCCGGCCGGCTGCTGATCGTGGACTGCGGGGTGTTGTTCCCGGAGGACGTCCAGCCGGGGATCGACCTGATCCTGCCCGACTTCACCGCCATCCGGGATCGTCTCGACGACATCGAGGCGGTGATCCTCACCCACGCACACGAGGATCACATCGGGGCGGTGCCCTACCTGCTGCGGGAACGGCGTGACATCCCGCTGATCGGCACCCGGCTCACCCTGGCGCTGATGAACGCGAAGCTCGCCGAGCACCGCGTCAAGGCGGTCACTCAGGAGATCCGGGAGGAGGAGCGGCACGCCTTCGGGCCGTTCGAGTGCGAGTTCTTCGCGGTCAACCACTCCATCCCGGACGCCGTGGCCGTGGCCATCCGCACCGAGGCCGGGCTCGTCCTGCACACCGGCGACTTCAAGATGGACCAGCTGCCGCTCGACGGCCGGCTGACCGACCTGGGGGGCTTCGCGCGGCTCGGCCGCGAGGGTGTGGACCTGCTGCTGTCCGACTCGACCAACGCCGAGGTGCCCGGGTTCGTCACCTCCGAGCGGGAGATCGCCCCGGTGCTCGACGGAGTCTTCCGCGAGGCGACCCGCCGGATCATCATCGCCTGCTTCGCCAGCCATGTGCACCGGGTGCAGCAGGTGCTCGACGCGGCCGAGGAGCACGGTCGGTCGGTCTGCTTCGTGGGCAGGTCGATGGTCCGCAACATGGGAGTGGCCCGCGACCTCGGGTTGCTGCGGGTGCCACCGGGTCTGATTGTCGACGCCCGGGACGTGGACGCGCTGCCGGACCGCAACATCTGCCTGATCTCCACGGGCTCCCAGGGGGAGCCGCTCTCGGCCCTGTCCCGGATGGCCAACCGGGATCACCAGATCCGCATCCAGGCCGGCGACACGGTCGTGCTCGCTTCCAGCCTCATCCCCGGCAACGAGAACGCGGTGTTCCGAGTGATCAACGGGCTGACCCGCTACGGCGCCAAGGTCGTTCACAAGGGCGTGGCGAAGGTGCACACCTCGGGTCACGCCCCGGCGGGCGAGTTGCTCTACGTCCTGAACGCCACCAGGCCGTCCAACGTCATGCCGGTCCACGGCGAATGGCGGCACCTGCGGGCCCATGCCAAGCTCGCCGAGGCGACCGGGGTGCCCCCGGACCACGTGGTGCTCGCCGAGGACGGCATGGTCATCGACCTGCTCGACGGCCGGGCGCGGATCACCGGCGTTGTTCCCTGCGGCTATGTCTACGTCGACGGCGCTGCGGTCGGGGACGTCGGTGAGCCGAGCCTGAAGGACCGCCGGATCCTCGGCGAGGAGGGTTTCATCACGATCACCGTCGTGGTGGACGCCGCAGCGGGCAAGGTCGTCGTCGGCCCGGATCTCTCCGCCCGCGGCTTCTCCGATGCGCCGGGCGCCTTCGACTCCGTCTCCAAACTGGTCAGCGACGGGCTGGTGGACGCGATGCGCACCGGGATGAACGATCTGACGGCCCTGCAGCAGCTCGTGCGGCGTACGGTCGGTCGCTGGGTCAACGAGAACTACCGGCGCCGTCCGATGATCGTTCCGGTGGTTCTCGAGGTCTGAGGCGTTGCGGCGCGCCCGGTTCGTCGGGGTTGCCAGTACTCGGGCACGCTCGTGTGTACCGTTTCGACGGTGGCCACACGGACCAGTGGCGCGCGGACGCGTGCGCAGACGGAGACGGCCACGTCCCGGCCGAGGGGCGGTGGTGGGCGTCAAGGCACCTCGCGGGGTGAAGGTACCTTGCGAGGCGGCGGTCAGGGCGGCAAGGCACGCGCATCGACGGCGGCTGGCCGGTCGGGCAGCTCCCGCGCGGCCGGCCGCGGTAGGAGACCGGCCCGTCCACCGGCGCGGGCGAGCCGTCCCCCGCTGTCGCTGCTGATCGGCCAGACAGTCGTCAAGAGCGTCTACCGGCTGTGGATGGGCGCGGCGACGGCGCTGGGCACCATGCTGCGCCGGGCCGGCCGGGGCGCCCGTGAGCTGCACATCGATCCAGGGCACCGGCGTGACGGGCTCGGCCTGACCGCGTTCGGCGGGGCGATCCTGGCCGGCGCCTCGGTGTGGTTCTCCGCCGCCGGGCCGCTGGGGAGGTACGTGGCCGCGATCCTGGAGCTGCTGGTTGGCACCGGTGCCTGGGCACTGCCGCTGTTCGGCCTGGGCGCCGCGTGGCGGCTGGTCCGGTCCCCGACCGATCCGGATAGCCGGGGCCGGGTGGTGATCGGGTGGACGGCGGTCGCCGTCGGTCTGCTCGGCATGGTGCACATCGCCCGTGGCCTGCCCGACTTCTCGGACGGCGTCGCCCGGATGCGGGCGGCCGGTGGCGTCGTCGGGCTGCTCGGTGGCCTCCCGCTGGCGAGCGCGGTGACGCCGTACGTCGCCGTTCCGCTGTTGCTGCTGCTGACGTTCTTCGGCGTTCTCGTCATCACGGCGACCCCTGTCCGCCAGGTGCCCGAGCGGCTCGGTGAACTCGTCGATCGACTCACCATCGGGGTGCGCGGTCCCGCTCGGGATGCCGGCGAGTACGACGCGGACGTGGACTTCCGCGACGACCCCGAGGACGATTCGGAGCTGTCCGACGGCCTGCTCGCAGCCGGGGCGGCCGGGGCGGGTCGGGGTCGGCGTCGGCGCGGTGGTCGGGCGACCCCGCCTGGGGGAACGTCCCCGGGTGATGGCGAGGTCTTCGATGCCGCCGGTCCCGCCGGTCCCGCCGGTCCCGCCGGTCCCGCCGATGCCGCCGGTCCCGCCGGGGATCTCGCCCTCGACCTGTTCGGTGAGCTCGCCGGCCCGGAGGCGGATACCGGCTACGTGACCACGGCCCCCGATCCGGGCGGTGCGGCCGCTGGTGGCGGGGAACCGGTAGCGGGGGCCGCGCCCGGTCCGCAGCGCAGGGCCCGGGCCCGGGCAGCCCGGGTGACCGCGGGTGCGGCGGACACCGCGACCGGCGTCCCCGGTCCGGGTTCCGCGGACTTCGGCGGTGAGATCGAGCATCTGGTCCCCCCGACCGATGGTGACTACCGGCTGCCGTCGCCGACCCTGCTGCGTTCCGGTACGCCGCCCAAGGTCCGCTCGGCCGCGACCGACGGGGTGATCGCCTCGCTGACCGATGTGTTCGCCCAGTTCAAAGTGGACGCCCAGGTCACCGGCTTCACCCGGGGACCGACGGTGACCCGCTACGAGGTCGAGCTCGGTGCCGCGGTCAAGGTCGAGCGGATCATCCAGCTCACGAAGAACATCGCGTACGCGGTGAAGAGCCCGGACGTGCGGATCATCAGTCCGATCCCGGGCAAGAGCGCGGTCGGTATCGAGATTCCCAACACCGACCGGGAGTTGGTGTCGCTCGGCGACGTCCTGCGCAGCGGGGAGGCGATCGGTAACCCGCATCCGCTGGTTGTCGGTCTCGGCAAGGA
>NZ_CDXDOS010000004.1:9911-14172 GCF_978021245.1 Frankia sp. CoBUL1 | reverse complement strand
ATCGAGGGCGGCTACGCGCTCGCCAACCTGGCCAAGATGCCGCACATCCTCATCGCCGGGGCGACCGGAGCCGGCAAGTCGACGTGTATCAACACCCTCATCACCTCGGTGCTGGCCCGGGCCACCCCTGACCAGGTGCGCATGGTGCTGGTGGACCCCAAGCGGGTCGAGCTGACGAACTATCAGGGTATTCCCCATCTGATCACGCCGATCATCACGAATCCCAAAAAGGCGGCCGATGCGCTGCAATGGGTCGTGAAGGAGATGGAGAACCGGTACGAGGACCTGGCCGCGTGCGGGGTGCGTCACGTCGACGACTTCAACCGCAAAGTGCGCAACGGCGAGATCGCCGCCCCGCCGGGATCCGAACGTGTCTACGTGCCCTACCCCTACATCCTGGCCATCGTCGACGAGCTCGCCGACCTGATGATGGTGGCGCCGCGCGACGTCGAGGACGCCATCTGCCGGATCACCGCCATGGCCCGGGCGGTGGGCATCCACCTGGTGCTCGCCACCCAGCGGCCCTCCGTCGACGTGGTGACCGGCCTGATCAAGGCGAACGTGCCGTCCCGGCTCGCCTTCGCGACGGCGTCGTTGGCGGACAGCCGGACGATCCTCGACCAGGCCGGCGCGGAGAAGCTCGTCGGCCTGGGGGACGCGCTCTTCCTGCCGATGGGAGCGGGTAAACCCGCCCGTATCCAGGGTGCCTTCGTTTCCGAGGACGAGATCGCGGCCATCGTCGACCACACGAAGGAACAGGCGCCGGCGGCGTTCCGGGAGGACGTGTTCGACGCCGGCGGCGAGGCCAGGAAGGAGATCGACGAGGAGATCGGAGACGATCTACAGCTCTTCCTGCAGGCCGTTGAGCTCGTGGTGAGCACGCAGTTCGGCTCCACCTCGATGTTGCAGCGCAAGCTGCGGGTCGGGTTCGCGAAGGCCGGGCGGCTGATGGACCTGATGGAGAGCCGGGGCATCGTCGGCGCAAGTGAGGGATCGAAGGCGCGTGACGTGCTGGTCATGCCGGACGAGTTGGAGGGTTTGCTCACAACCCTGCGTAACGGATGAGGAAGCCTCCGGCGGAATGTCCCCGCTTTCAGCGCCGGGGGGGCACCGTAAACTGAAGGCCTCGCGCCCACGGTAGGCGGAAAAGACGATTGCGGAGGTTCGCTCATGCAGTCCGCGGACGATCCGCAGCCGCGGGACAGCGTCGGGTCCATCCTGGCCGCGGCGCGGCGTGACCGCGGTCTCACGGTCTCCCAGGTCAGCGAGCGCACCCGGGTCAGGGCGGGTCTGATCGATCAGATCGAGCGGGACGACTTCTCGCAGTGCGGCGGCACGGTGTATGCCCGTGGGCATCTGCGCAGCATCGCCACCACCCTCGGGCTCGATCCCGGGTGGGTGCTGGCGGCTTACGACGCCTCGCACGAGCACCAGACCGGCCCATTGATGATTATCCCCTCGGCCGAGTTCGATCCGCTGCGCGGGGGGTCCCGCCGGCTGCGCGGCGGGTTCCGGTGGGGGCCGGCAATGATCGTTTCGCTGGTCGTGGTGTGCGTCATCGCGGCTCTCGCGTTGCTGCTGCCAGGTTCCTCCGGTTCCTCGGACGACAGGGCCGCGCCGGGGCCGGGCGGGGCCGTGGGGCTCACTCCGACCGTGAGCGTCCCGCCGGTCTCGACGAGCCCGGCCGTTCCCACCGTGACCACGCCCGCGCCGGCAGGGGTGAACGTCGTCCTGACGGTACGCGACGCGCAGAGCTGGCTGGAGGTGCGCGACGACGCCGAGCATGTCCTGCTCTCCCAGCTCCTGCAGTCCGGCGACAGCCGGACGGTGACGGCGTCGGGGGCCCTGCACATCAGGGCGGGCAATGCCGGTGCGGTCGATGTGTCGTGCAACGGCAGGAGCCTCGGGGCGCCGGGCGGGCTCGGGCAGGTCGTGACGATCCGGGTGAGCGCCGCAGCCTCCGGCGCCTGCGAGGTCGGCGACGAACAGCGTAGCGGTCTCGTGGCCGCGCCAACGCCCGCGCCGGTCCCGGTAGCCTGACCTGGTGTCCACACGCCTCCATCGCCGGGTAGCTCTGATCACGCTCGGTTGTTCCCGGAACGAGGTGGATTCGGAGGAGCTGGCCGCCCGGCTTGGCGCGGACGGGTGGGAGCTCGTCTCCGACGCCGCCGATGCCGACGCCGTGCTCGTCAACACCTGCGGATTCGTCGACGCGGCGAAGAAGGACTCCATCGACGCTCTGCTTGCGGCGGACGACCTGCGGGCCGGTGGCGCTCCATCCGGTCCCGCGGACGGCGCCGGTCCGGGTCCGCGCGCGGTGGTGGCCGTGGGCTGCCTGGCCGAGCGTTACGGAACCGAGCTCGCCGAGAGTCTGCCCGAGGCGGACGCGGTCCTCGGATTCGATGCCTATCCGAACATCGCCACGCACCTCGCGGCCGTGCTGGCCGGTACCCCGGTGCCCGCGCACTCCCCGCGTGACCGGCGGACGATGCTGCCGATCACCCCGCTGGACCGGGCCGCCCCCGCTCTCCCGCCGGGCGCGGTGTCCACCGGAGCCGTTCCGCTGCGCCGGCGGTTAACGACCGGGCCGGTCGCCGTCCTGAAGATCTCCAGCGGCTGTGACCGGCGCTGCGCCTTCTGCGCGATCCCGTCGTTCCGCGGCTCCCACGTCTCGCGGTCACCCGACGACGTGCTCGCCGAGGCCGAATGGCTGGCCGGTCAGGGTGCCCGCGAGCTGGTCCTGGTCAGCGAGAACTCCACCTCCTACGGCAAGGACCTCGGGGATCTGCGTGCGCTGGAGAAGCTGCTGCCGCAACTCGCGGCGGTGTCGGGCATTGTCCGGGTGCGCACGGTCTACCTGCAGCCCGCCGAGATGCGTCCGTCGCTGCTCGAGGTGCTGCTGACCACTCCGGGCCTCGCGCCCTATCTCGATCTGTCCTTCCAGCACGCGAGCCCGCCGGTGCTGCGCCGGATGCGCCGCTTCGGCGGCAGTGGGCACTTCCTCGACCTGCTCGCCCGCGCCCGCGCGCTGGCGCCCGACCTGGGGGCGCGATCCAACGTCATCGTCGGGTTCCCGGGGGAGACCCCCGAGGATGTCGACATCCTCGCGGAGTTCCTCGAGGCCGCCGAGCTCGACGCCGTCGGCGTGTTCGGCTACTCCGACGAGGAGGGCACCGAGGCCGCCGGGCTGACGGACAAGATCCCCGATGAGCTGATCGAGCGCCGCCGGGTACGCGTCACCGACCTCGTCGAGCAGCTGACCGCCGCCCGGGCGGACGCGCGGATCGGCTCCCGGGTACAGGTCCTGGTGGAGGAGGTCGCCGGTGGTCTGGCCACCGGCTGCGCCGCCCACCAGCAGGCGGAGGTCGACGGCGGGTGCGTCGTGCGACTGTCCCCGGGCGGCGCGGCGGATGACGGGCCGGAGCTCCTCGGGGTGGGGGATCTCGTCGAGGCCCGGGTGGTCGCCACCGAGGGTGTCGATCTGATCGCGGAGTTCACCGCGGTGCTCGATCGGGCCCGTCTCACGGCCGCGGTCGCGCGGCCGACGCCGGATCGGGCGGCGGCCCTCGTGGGCCGGGGCGTCGCGGATGGGACGTGACAGCGTCGGGCGCCGACGCCAGGGGGAGCGCGGCGAAGGGCCGTCGCAGCTCCCCGCGGAGCCCGTTTCTGCCCCGGTGGTCCCCGCGGCCCCGGTGGTCAACGTCGCCAACCTGCTGACGATCGCGCGGCTGGTGTTGGTGCCGGTCTTCGTGCCCTTCCTGTTCGCCGGGCCCGACGGGCACACCTGGCGGTACGCCGCCTTCGGCGCCTATGCGGTGGCTGCGGTGACCGACCAGATCGACGGCTCCATCGCCCGCCGCTGGCACCTCGTCACCGACTTCGGCATCCTGGTCGATCCGATCGCCGACAAGGCACTGACCGGTGCCGCGTTGATCTCGCTGTCCGTGCTCGGCGAGCTGCCCTGGCCGGTCACCGCACTGATCCTCCTGCGGGAGGTCGGCGTCACCCTCCTGCGCTTGTGGGTGATCCGCTTCGGGGTGATCGCGGCGAGCCGTGGGGGCAAGGCCAAGACCCTGCTGCTGAACGTCGCGATCGGTCTCTACGTGCTTCCGCTGGCGGGCGTTGCCGCCACGAGCCGGGCCGTGATTCTCGCGGCCGGCGTGGTGGTCGCCATGGTCACCGGGATCGATTACGTCTGTCGAGCTCTCACGCTGCGGCGGCGGGCCTCGCGGGATCCCGGCGATGTCACCCCGCCGAGGGG
>NZ_CDXDOS010000004.1:0-9524 GCF_978021245.1 Frankia sp. CoBUL1 | reverse complement strand
GGCCCCTCGGCGCGCCACCGGATGGCGGGGCCGACCATCAGGAAGACGGAGGGGCGGACCGATGCGCGCTGAGCTGCTGGCGGTGGGGGACGAACTTCTCTACGGCGACATCGTCAACGGCAACGCGGCCTGGTTGGGTCGGCAGCTGGCCGATGTCGGAGTGACCGTCACGACGTCGACGGTCGTCGGTGACGACATCGACATGATCGCCACGGCGATCCGGGTGGCACTGGACCGGGCTGACGTCGTCATCATGACCGGAGGGCTCGGTCCCACCCAGGACGACCTGACCCGCGAGGGCATCGCCGCCGCGGCCGGCGTCGGCCTGCGCCGGGACGACTTCCTGGAGTCGATGCTGCGGCGACGGTTCCGGGACATGGGCCGCGGTGACGGTGGCCGGCGCGTGCCCCAGATGAACTACCGACAGGCGGACCTGCCCGAGGGGGCACAACCGCTGCCGAACGGCACCGGAACAGCCCCGGGGATACGGATGGAGATCGGGACTGGCGTCGTCTACGCGATGCCCGGTGTGCCGTTCGAGATGAACGGCATGTTCACCGCCAGCGTGCTGCCCGACATCCTGCGCCGGGCCGGGCAGCCCGCGGTGGTCGTCCACCGGGTGCTGCGCACGGCGGGCATGTGGGAGTCGGCCGTCGCCGAGGCCCTCGCGGACGAGGTCGACCGGCTTGCCCGGATCGGCAATCCGCGCATCGCGTTCCTGGCCAGCGGTGGCCAGACCCGGGTGCGTATCACGGCCCGGGCCCGGGATCGGGCCGAGGCCGAGATGCTGATCGTACCGGTGGAGACCGCGGCCCGGACCGCACTGGGCGCCGGGGTGTACGGCGGTGCGGACGACTCCCTCGAAGGCGTGGTCCTGGGGCTGCTCGTCCAGCGGTCGGCGACGCTGGCCGTCGCGGAGTCCATCACCGGGGGGCTGCTCGCCGGGCGGCTGACCGACGTCCCCGGTGCGAGCGCCGCGTTCCGTGGCGGCATCGTCTCCTACGCCACGGAGGTCAAGGCATCGGCGCTCGGTGTCGACGAGGGTCTGTTGGCCGCCGAGGGCGCGGTGTCGTCGAGGACGGCCGCCGCGATGGCGGCGGGGGTCCGGTCCCGGCTGGGCGCCACCTACGGGTTGGCCACCACGGGAGTCGCGGGCCCGCAGCCGCAGGAGGACAAACCGGTCGGAACGCTGCATATCGGCCTGGCCGGACCGGACGGCACCGTCACCCGGTCGGTACGGCTGCCCGGGGACCGGCCGCGCATCCGCACCTACGCGGTGGTGTCCGCGCTGGACCTGGTGCGTCGGATGCTCGCCGGGCTGCCGAACAGCGAGATGACCACAACCGGAGACGGCGCACCCTGATGCGCGAGACCAATCACCGGACCTGAGGTGCTTACACAGTTACAGTCCCGTCAACGAGGGCCCGATGGTCGCGGCGGTGGGTATACGGTGAACGCATCCCGCGGACGAAGGAGGAGGCTCGATGGTCCTGCTCCGACGCATGCTCGGCGAGGCGTTGCGCCGCCGCCGTCAGGATCAGCACCGCACGCTTCGGGAGGTGTCGTCGGCGGCACGGGTGTCGCTCGGCTACCTCTCGGAAGTCGAGCGTGGGCAGAAGGAGGCCAGCTCCGAGTTGCTCGCCGCCATCTGTGACGCACTGGGAGTACGGCTCGCGGACCTGCTGCGCGAGGTGAGTGAGGATCTCGAACTCGCCGAACTGGCGGTGGCCGCGCGGGTCGGCGCGCCCACCGTGGTGGTTCCCGCCCGCGCCGCGGTCGTCGACCGGGCGGCCTGAGTTGCGCGTCCGGCGTCTTCCGGTGCCCTGCCACGTCGGCTGTCCCGTTCACGTTGGGGGTCTGCTCCGTTCATGACGTGCGCTCCGTTCATGATGTAGGTCCCGATGAGGTAGGTCTCGATGTGTGTCTCGTTCGCGATGTCGGGCTGTGCTGGACGTCGGGCTGTGCTGGACGTCGGGCTGTGCTGGACGTCGGGGTGTTCTGGACGTCGGGTGTTCTGGTCGCATACGGATCTCTTCACGGGGCACGCCGCAGGGAGCAGATGTCTCCGGCGTGAGAGAGGTCGAGTATGAGTGCCATCCGCAGCCCGCTGTCCGACGGGGCACGAAGTGTCACCGGTGAGGCCCTCCAGGGCACGTTGATCGACCTGATCGACCTGTCCCTGTCCGCCAAGCAGCTGCACTGGAACGTCACCGGGCGCACCTTCCGTAGTGTGCATCGCCAACTCGACGAGGTTGTCGATCTGGCGCGTCGTTACGCGGACGCCACCGCCGAACGTGCCGTCGCGATCGGGGTCAACCCGGACGGTCAGTCCTCGACGGTCGCCCGAAGCACCCACCTGCCGGGAGTGGAGGTGGGGTACATCCCGGATGAGAAGGTGATCCGGCAGACAACCGAGGTCCTCGCCGGGGTGGTCACGAGGATGCGTACCCGCATGGACGCGACCGAGAAGGCCGACCCGGTCACCCAGAACCTGATCATCGAGATCGTCCACGACCTGGAGGAGCAGCACTGGATGTTCCAGGCGATGGTGTGAGTCCCGCGCCGGGGGCGGTTTGCCCTCCCCGAAAGGGCCCTCCCCCGAAAAGGGTTGTCTGGTGGCGGATGGCGGACCCCTCCGCGACTCTCCCGAGATAGTTCTCGTGGCGCAGGTTGGTGTCGATCGTCGTTCCCGGGCGGACTCCCGGGCATGGCCCGCAGGGAAAGAAGATCACGTGAATACCCCCGCGTGGCCGGAGGACGACGACGGCTGGTCGGAGTGCCGGCTGGTCCAGGTGTGCAAGAGCTGCAACGGATTGGGCGAGCTGCTGGTGGTCTTCGCCACCATGCGCGGCGGCTTTGTGCCGGCCTGCCGGACGTGTCTGGTCTGCGCGGGACGCGGCCGCACGGCGCTGCAGCCGCCCGTCTGAGTCCGCCGCGGGGTAACCGCCGCGGCTCCGGCGTGCGACGATCGATGTATGGCGAATGTCGTCCGCAAGATCTACCGCTATCTGTCGGCCTCGGCGAACCGGAAGTTCGATGAGAAGGCTGACCCGCGGGTGCAGATCGACCAGGCCATCATGGAGGCCCGGCAGCAGCACGAGGCGCTGGTCCAGCAGGCGGCGCTCGTCGTGGGTAACCAGCGTCAGCTGGAGATGCGCATGGCACGCCAGGTGGACGAGGTCGCGAACCTCACCGAGTCCGCCCGCTCCTCGTTGCTGCTGGCTGACAACGCGCGAGCGGCCGGCGACCTGGTCACCGCGGCTGGGTACGAGGAGACGGCCCAGGCATTCGCCAGCCAGCTGGTCTCGGCGGAAGCATCGCTGGAGGACCTGAAGAACCTGCACCGCCAGGCCGCCGCGTCCGCCCAGCAGGCCCGAACCGCGGTCGAGGACAACACCGTGCGGATGCAACGCCATCTCGCCGAGCGTGCCCGCCTGCTGACACAGATCGAGCACGCCGCCATGCAGGAGCAGATGACCAAGGCGATGGAGGGGATGTCCTCGCTCGCCCCGGCGGGGGACACGCCCACCCTCGGGGAGATCCGCGACAAGGTCGAGCAGCGCTACGCGGTCGCTCTCGGGCGCCACGAGCTCGCCTCCCAGGGGATGGAGGCGCGGATGATCGAGGTGCGGCGCGCGACCATGGACGCCCGGGCCTCCTCCCGCCTCGCCGAGTTGCGCGGTGACATGGCGGCCGGGGGCCAGCTTCCCGCTGGCGCGCCTGGTTCCGCGGCGTCGCCTGGTTCCGCGGCGTCGCCCGATTCCGCAGCCAAGCCCACCGGCGGTGGGACGCCGTGAGTCGGAAGGCGGACCGGCCGTGACCGGCTGGCCGGGTTGGGACGGGGCGCCGGGCGGGGCACTGCGGCCGGCGTTGCCGGACTGGGTGCGTGCCGATGTCGAACGCCGGTCGTTGCTGCGGACCGAACGGCGCGCCGGGCGTGGCGTCCGGTGGGCGCGTCGTCGGGCGGCGGTGACCGCCTTCGGATGGATCGCCGTGGCCGCGGTGACGCCGGTCGCCGCCGTCGTGGACGGCTGGGGTTGGCTGGTCGTGGGCGGTGCGGCGGTCATCAGGGCGGGTCTCGCCGGCTGGGAGACGGCCGTGATCCGGCGGGAGGACCGCGGGTTCGCCCTGCCGAGCGCTCCCGCTCCGCCTCCCTGGGCGTTGCGGCACTCGGCGGCCGCCGAGCCGTTGCGCCGTGGCGAGGCGGGTCTGGCGGCGCTCGTCGCGATGGCCCGGACGCTTGCTCCCGGTGCCGCCCGCGGCCCGGTGCGGGCGGCCGTGGCCGGCGCCGCCGATCTGGTGGACGGGCTGCGGGTCACCGCCATGCGGGTCGTCGCGTGTGAAAGGGCGGCCCGAGCGGTGACGCATCCCGCTCGACGAGCCGAGATCCTGGCGACGAGGAAGGACCTGGTGGCCGAAATGTCGGCGTCGGTGGCCACTCTGGACGACCTGCTGGCAGCGGCCAGCGAGGTCGTGGGCACGGTGGTCGCGTCTTCGCCGGACCTGGCCCGACTGACCCAGCAGATCGAGGCTCTGCGTGGCTACGCTGCCGCACTGCGTGAAATTTCCGGTTGATCGCGGATGTCGACGGTGATCCCGGGTGTCGGTTGCCAGCGAAGATTTCAGTAAGGACCTGCGCTGAGCTGGACAGGGAAATCTGGTGATGAAGGTGTCCAGACAGCGGCCGCTGAGGTGTTGACAGTGCGGACCGCCGTATTCGGCGCGGACTCCGGTGCAGTCGTAACTGGTGCGGGGTTCAGACGAATCCGCGATTCAGGAGGCTGCTCAGCCAGACGTGGTCAGCCAGACGTGGTCACCACGTTCTCGATGCTGGGGGCCGTCGGCGCGGTGACCGGTCAGGGCGTGGCGACCATGCGGACGTGGCGCTTGTCGATAACCACGCCGGTGGGCAGGGTCCCGTCGGCCGTTCCGGCAGGATAGGCGGTGATGACGGGCTGGGCGGTGCGGTCGCGGTCGAAGCGGCGAATCTGCTCGACCAGCCGCTTGGCGAGCTGGGCGGCGGCGGGGCCGTGGCCGGTGGCGCCGAGTTCGTAGCGGCGTTCGCCGTCCGGGCCGGGATGGTCGACGGGGCGGGGCTTGGTGAGGTACGCCAGGGAGTCGCCCTCGACGATCGCGGGGGTGCGGTAGGTGAACGCGGGGCGGCAGATCCCGGACTCGATGGCCTCGTCTTCGGCTGCGATGCGGCAGGTGCCGGGTGAGGTGGCGGTCAGCCACAGCCAGATGTGGTCAAACGGCTCGTTGGCGACGACGGAGGCGCCGGACCACGCGGTGGTCTCGGGTCCAGTGAACACCTCGTGCAGGGCGGCCGGGGCGATGTTCTGGTCGGCATCCCAGTACAGCTCCACGTTGTCAGTGATCGTGCCGGTCTGCTCGCCGGTCGACACGATACCGATCATGGGAATGAACCCGCAGAGCTGGCTGCTTTCCGCCCGGAGATGGGTGTCCTGACGGGCGAAGGCGACACTGCGGGCCTGGCCCCGCCAGTGCAGCGGGACCATGAGCATACCGCCGGGGGCGAGTTGGTCGAACCAGGCCGGGGGCAGGTCCCACGGCCCGACCGTAACGATGATCTTGTCGTAGGGGGCGTGGTCCGCGTCGCCGATGGCGCCGTCGCCGGTGACCACCCGCACTCGGTCGTAGCTGGTCTCGGCCAGGGTGCGGCGGGCGTGGTCGGTAACGTCGGGGTGGATGTCGATGGTGGTGACACTGCCGCCGTCGCCGACGAGTCCGGCGAGCAGGGCGGCGTTGTATCCGGTCCCGGCCCCGATCTCCAGCACGCGGTCGCCGGGCTGCGGGTCGAGCTGACCGAGCATCATCGCCACCACGGTCGGCACGGAGATGCAACTGGCGGGCCGGTCTGCGCCGGGCCTGATGGTGATCGCCTTGTTGGCGTACGCCTCCTCGACCGAGGCTGCGGGAACGAACCGGTGCCGGGGAACGGCCCGAAACGCCTGCTCGATGCGCTCGGAGCGCAGGTGACCAGCGGTGCGGATGTTGCTGATCATCTGCTCGCGCAGGTCCTCGGGGCGGGTGCTGGTGGCGTTGGTCATCCGGTTCCTTCCGTGTGTGTACTTGCGGATACGGGCGAGTGCGTTGGTCCGGCCGCGGGCGGGACGGTGAGCAGGCAGGCGTCCCATCCGGTGCCCGGCGGCAGATCGGTGAGCGCGATTCCGGCGTCGCCTTCCAGCATCCCCCTCACCTCCGATAGTTTTCGGGCCGCCTGGGTGCGGCGGTGACGCCAGCGGTGTTCCAACCGGGACAGGACCTCGGCGAATTCGCCGCCGGGTTCGGTGTCGGCGAGCATCCGGCGGGAGACGTGCACCAGCCCGGCCCAGCCGTGGCACAGCGAGTCGTCGCCGAGTTGGGCGAGTTGAGCCTCGTCGGTGAGACACGCGACGAGCGTGGCCTTGGCGTCGGCCACCCTGTTCGGGGTGTCCAGTGCCTGGGCGGTCAGGTGGCGGGCGCGGGCCAGGCCGGGGGCGCCGTAGCACCAGGACAGGCGTTGCGGACCCGGCTGGTCGGCGGCGGCGTTGACCCATGCGCGGGCGGAGATCATGCCGGGCCACCAGGGGCTGATCACCGAGCCGCAGCGCCAGGAGTTGAGGAACCAGTCGGTGAGTCCGATCGCGTCGGCCTGTCCGGGCACGGTGATGCCGCCGATCATGGCGGAGGACAGCAGCGCCAGCGGTCCCGCGATGCCGTGCGCCATGCCGAGGTTGGCGTGGCCGCCGGGCCACCAAGGGTCGGGCTGGTCGGACGGCCCATTCGCGGTCCACCAGCCGGGCAGTGTGGCCCCGTCGACGGTGGTCCGGCCGGTCAGCCGGACCAGGTAGGTCAGTACGTCGCGTAGCAAGTCGCCGCCGGGGTGGCGCGGGTCGGCGTGGGTCGGCGTGGATGGCCTGAAGCAGGCAGACGCCGAGTCCGGTCAGCCCGTTGATCAGGTCGAACTCCCGCAGCGCGGGCAGTTCGCCGCGGTCGATCCGCTCGTGCGCTGCCTCCAGGCGGGTGCAAGTGATCGCGGCGATGTGCTCGTCGAGGGTGTGCAGTACGCCGGTGTAGACGGGCTGGCCGGCGGTGCGCAGCACGAACGCGACCGCCGGGGCGCCCCGGTACAGGCCGGCGCCCGTGTCCGCGGCCACGGGTTCGGCGGTCATAGCCTTGACCTATTGGTGGGCGGTGGCCCAGTCGCCGATCCCGGCGCGGGCATAGGCGATGTGCAGCAGCGCCAGCCCGGCGGCCCCGTCTGCCAGGGATTGACCCAGCCGGGTGCGGGATGGTGCTCGGGCGGTGGCGTGTACGGGTCGGTGTAGGTCACCGGGCACCACCGCTACGGCGGGCTCGCCAGGTGAGCGCGGCTTGCCGGGCCAGGCGGCAGCAGGTGCGTTCGCTGTCCCGGTTGATGCCGACGGCCCGGTTGTGGTGCATGTGCAGCAGCGACTCCAGCACCACGTCGGTGTTCGCCTCCGGTGGCAGCGCCTTGTGGTAGCTGGCCAGCGCGTCGGCGCGGTTGTCCCACGCCGGCCCGATGTCGACGGTCCAGCCGGACAGCGACCACAGCCCGGCCGGGTCGGTGACGAGCCGGGTCGCTCGCTCGGCCACCGCCCGGTCGAGGGCCGCAGCGGCAGCCGGGGCCGGGCGGGCGGCCAGCCAGTCCATCGCCTCGTTGGGATCGCCGAAGAACCCGCTGACGATGCCTACCATGTTCGCCACCACCAGCCCGAGGTCGACCTCGGTGGTGGGCTGGTGCCGCAGCAGGGCGGCCATGGTGGCGGAGTCGGCGGCGAAGACGTTCTCCGCGGCGTCCAGTGCCTCGCCGTGCCCGTAGCGGCCGATTTCCGGGGAGTAGGTGTCGATCACCAGCCGCCCGGCCAGTCCTGCTTGGCGCATCCGCTGCGCCCACTCCCCGACCGCGTTCGAGTACTGCGCGTAACAGTCGGGGGTAGTGCGCAGCCGCAGGCGCAGGTGGTCCGTCTCCTGTCGGCTGCGGTATCGCAGCCAGCAGGCCGCGGGTGTGTCGAGCGTGGCCAGCAGGCCGGGAAGCGCCTCGGCGACGATCTCGCCGATCCGTTCGGGATGGGTGAACAGCTTCGCCGAGAGCCAGGTGGCGTCCGGGGCGCCGGGCAGGTGCCCGTGTGTGTTCGTCACGACGGGTGGGAGGCCGTGCAGC
Organism: Frankia sp. CoBUL1; assembly: GCF_978021245.1. Taxonomy (NCBI): domain Bacteria; kingdom Bacillati; phylum Actinomycetota; class Actinomycetes; order Frankiales; family Frankiaceae; genus Frankia; species Frankia sp. CoBUL1. The sequence continues at coordinate 1,336 of NZ_CDXDOS010000004.1, read as the reverse complement.
GGGCCGGGTTCAGCGGGGCAGGTGGTGACCAGGGGCAGCGCGATTTCGTGGGCGTGGCCGTCGATCCACCCGTAGTCGGCCGCCGGGGTGGCCGCGTACAGGATCGCCTGGCCGTGCCGTTTGAGGTGGGCGTGCAGGAGGGTGGCGTGGGCGGGCTCGTTGAGGGTGAGGCGCAGCGTGCGGTCCGCGTCGCGGAGCTCGACCACGTCAGGGCAGTCCCAGCGGCGCCGCCACCGGTCGAGTACCTGCCTCCACTGGCCGGGACCGGCCTGGCCGGGTGGGAGGTCGTCGGGGGCAAGCCGCCACTGGGCCGGGGACAGGACGGTGCGCCGGTAGCGCACCCGTGGCAGGAACGGCAGCCGGACGCGCGGTCCCCAATCGAACTGGTACCAGGCGGCGGATAACGCCCGTGGCAGGTGCGCCAGGAACCGGGCCAGCGGCGGGGGCTGTTCGTCCAGTGCGAGCGCGTGGAACACCTGCGGCTCAACCACTTGACGACGCGAGATGCTGACCAGGTGCAGCCGGTCGCGGGTCGCGGTGATGGCCAGGTCGTCCATCGTGAGCAGGCTGTCGTCGCCGGGCTGGCGGTGTTCGCCCAGCGGGAGCACGTGGTCGAGGTAGGCCGGGACGCGGCAGGCGTTCTCCGCGTGCGGGTACAGCGGCCCGAAGGACATCTGCACCCGCAGCGCCCCGGCGGTGGCGGCGGGCAGTGCCCGGTACGCCCGCGCCGGGCCGGACCCGGTGGCCGTCGGGGTGAACCGGCTGGTGAGGGTGCCGGCGGAGCAGGCGGGCGCGACGGTGAGCAGGAAGTCGCCCCGATCCAGTGCTTGGGTGGTGGCGGCGTGGATGCGGGCGGACAACTCTACGTGCGGCGGGGATGTACCGGTCGTCAAACGTTTCGCCGGTCAGCTCGCCGATCACGTCGTCGGTCAGGATGATCTCGCGGGTGCCGTCGGCCATCGCCTGCCAGGCCAGCACCAGCAGCCGCTCGTCGCGTTCGGAGATCCCCGGTGGCGGCGTGGGCAGCACGCTCCCGCGATACCCCACCGGATACCCACGCAGTCGCACCTGAACGGCTCCCGCTCCGGGCCTGCACCGCGCCGTGCCGTGCCGTCACCAAACCGGGTCAGCTACTAAAACGTTTGGCTTCCTATTGAAATCTAGGCCGAAAATAGGATGTCATACTAAATCTTCGATGACACCCGACAGCGGGGACGGGCTGTCGTACCTCGTGTCGTGTATCAGGCGTCGTGTACCAGACCGGGTAGCGCCATCGGGTAGGTCGTCGAGACGTTCCGCCCAGTTCCTTCGTGTACCCACAGTGAGCCTTTCCGCG
>NZ_CDXDOS010000003.1:0-54797 GCF_978021245.1 Frankia sp. CoBUL1 | reverse complement strand
CCTGCTCGACGCGTTCCTGGCTGGCGACCCCACCTCCCGGGTCGCGGTGGAAACACTGCTGACCACCGGGCACGTGCACGTGGCCGGCGAGGTCACCAGCTCCGCGCACGTCGACGTGACCGCCGTCGTGCGGCGCACCCTCACCGACATCGGTTACGACGCCGCCACCGGCTTCGACGGCGCGACCGTCGGCGTGCTGGTCTCGATCGGTGCCCAGTCCCCGGACATCGCCCAGGGCGTCGACAAGGCCTATGAGGCACGGGTCGAGGGCGGCGAGGACACGCTGGCCCAGCAGGGCGCCGGCGACCAGGGGATCATGTTCGGCTACGCCACCGACGAGACCCCCGACCTGCTCCCGCTGCCGATCACACTGGCCCACCGCCTCGCCCAGCGGTTGTCGAAGGTGCGTCACGACGGCCTGCTGCCCTACCTGCGGCCGGACGGCAAGACCCAGGTGACCATCGAATACGACGGGGACCGCCCGGTCCGGTTGGACACGGTGGTCGTGTCCGCGCATCACGCCGCCGACGTCGACCTGGCCACCCGCCTGGTTCCGGACATCCGCGACCAGGTCATCGCCCCCGAGCTCAAGCGGTTGGCCGAGGAAAACCTGGGCCTGGAGGTAGACGGCTACCGGCTGCTCGTGAACCCGACCGGCCGGTTCGAGATCGGCGGCCCGATCGGCGACGCGGGCCTGACCGGCCGCAAGATCATCATTGACACCTACGGCGGTTACACCCGCCATGGCGGCGGTGCTTTCTCCGGCAAGGACCCGTCCAAAGTCGACCGTTCGGCCGCCTACGCGCTGCGCTGGGTCGCCAAGAACGTCGTCGCGGCCGGCCTCGCCCGTCGGGCGGAGCTGCAGGTCGCCTACGCCATCGGCAAGGCCGAGCCGGTGGGCCTGTTCGTCGAGACCTTCGGCACCGAGACCGTGCCGGTGCCGGAAATCGCGCGGGCCGTCTCGGAGGTCTTCGACCTGCGCCCGGCCGCCATCATCCGGGACCTTGACCTGCTACGGCCGATCTATGGGCAGACTGCCTCCTACGGCCACTTCGGTCGGACGCTGCCCGACTTCACCTGGGAGCGCACGGACCGCGCCGGCGCGCTGCGCGCCGCCGTCGGCCGCTGACACCGGCGGCCGCTGACACCGCGCCCCCGGTCTTGCCTGACGACGACCCCGGTCCGCGCGGCTACGGGAGGCGCCACCCCCGAGGGGCGGTCAGAGTGGACCGCATGACCACTTCGGACCGGTCCGGGCGACGCGCACCGTCCGGAACACGGCCGCCTCCCGGAACACGCCCCGTCCCCCGGGCACACCCCGCGACTGAATCAGGGTCCGGGGTGTCCCGGCCCGGGGAACGGCCCCGGGACGCGCTTGGCCGCCCCCTTCCCCACGGCGAGACCGGCGTGCCGCCGCTCGCCTCCTCGGCCCCGCTACCGCCGGCCGCAGCGCTCGCCGAGGCCCAGCGACTCCTCGACGCGGGACTTCCCTTCCAGGCACACGAGGTACTCGAAGCCGTCTGGAAGAGTCCGGAGACCGACCCCGGCGAGCGCGGGCTGTGGCGTGGGCTAGCACAGCTCGCCGTCGGCGTCACCCATCTGGCCCGCGGCAACGTCAAGGGCGGCGTGGCCGTGCTGCGGCGCGGCGCGGCGAACCTCATCCCCTACGCGGACCGGCCTCCGCACGGCGTAGCCGTTCCCGGTCTGCTCGCCTGGGTGGACCTGCGGATCGCCGACATCGGCCGGGCCCATCCCGGGCTGCCGTGCATCACCGCCCGGACCGCCCCGGCCGACGGCGGGCCCCGCCTCGTCGGTTAACCCCACCGCGCCACCCGCGGCGCGCCCCTGCCCGTTCTGCCCCGCCGCGGCGGGGCAGAACGGTGGCATTCATCCTAGAACGGCGGTACGATCATCCTTCAGCTGGAGCGAGCAGTCCGGAGGATTTCACAGGTGGGAATCGGGTGGACCAGGGCGACTTCTTCATCAGCTACTGCCAGCGCGACCGGGACTGGGCCGAATGGATCGCCTGGCAGCTGCAGGAGGTCGGTTATCGCGTGTTTCTCCAGGCCTGGCATATCGGCCCCGGCCGCAACTGGGTCAGGGGATGGAGAACTGCCGGCACACGATCGCGGTGCTCTCGCCCGAGTATCTGAATTCCCCGTACTGCCGGGCAGAATGGTAGGCGGCGTTCGAATACGATCCCGAGGGCAACCTCCGTAAGCTCATCCCGGTGCGGATAGCGGAATGCACCCCTACCGGGATGCTCCGGCAGGTGGTCCACTTCGACCTCATCGGCATCGACGACGAGGACGCCGCCCGGGAGGAGCTGCTGCGCAACGTCCGCTCGGCCTGGGAAAAAGAAGGTGGTCTCGCGCCCAAGAAGCGGCCGGGCTTCCCCCCGGCCCAGGGCACCCGGACCGAGCCACCGGAGCCCGACCCCGCCGGTACACCTGGCACCCCCGCCGCCGTCACCCCGGACACCGGCCCCACCCTGCCGTTGCCGCCCACGCAACGCCCGATCACCTCACGGCCCACGTTCCCGCCGGAGGTGCCGGGATGGCGCCGGGCGGCCCGCGCCATCCGTACCGCACTCACGCGGGGGTGGGTCATGCTCCCGACGCTCGCCGCGGCCATCGTCATCGGAATCGCTTTCCAGGTGGCGGACGGCGGCCCCGGCGGAGTGCTGGTCGGCTCACTCGTCGCCGCGCTCGCCGCGCTCGCCGCGGCCGCCCCGGCCTTCATGCTGTTCCCTCCGACGGACCGTACCGCGACGCTGGTGGTCGGTGGGGCCTGCGTGGTGGGCGCGCTCGGGGGGGCGGAAATCGCCCACGGCCGAGCGTGGGCGGCCATGGCCGAGGTGCTGGGCGCAGCGGCGTTTTCGGCCGTCTTCACCATCGCCATGCGCCCACCCCGCCCAGCGCCACTGGCCGATCCGGCGGACCCGGACCCGGACCCGGCTGCAGTCACGGAGCCGGGTGTTCGGAACAAATCGGTCGTTACCCCGTAGCCCTCGGGGATCAGGCACAAGAATCGGCAGCCCTCGACCAACGGCGTCCTGCGCGGCATGGTTGGTATGCGACGATCAGCGCGGTGGGAGCAGGATGCGCGACCGGCCAGGTTCTCACCACCGGGATCCGGGGCACCGGGATCCCGGTGCGGCGGCCCAGTGGCGGACAAGTGCCCCGGAGCTTGCCCCGCGCAAGGCCCGACGTCAGCGTCCCACGGATCGAGGAGTCGCCGCGATGTCCAATACCCGGTCGCGGCTGGGACGGCGTCCCATCGCGATCACCGCCCTGGTGATCCTGGCCGCCATCGTCGGCGTCTTCATCGGCCGGGCCTTCGGCGGAGACGGCCGTAGCCCGATGCTCGTGAGCACGCCCCGAAGCACGCCCTCAGCGCAGACGGCGGCACCGGAACAGGCTCGGCGCGATGCGGCGACGGAGGCGAAGGCGAACCTGCACACGACCACGTGCACGACCGTACGGATCATCGCCGGCCAGCCCCGCACCCCCTACTCGCAGTACGCGAGCACACTCGCGAAGCTCATCAGTGATCCGGCGCTGAACGGCGGCAACGGGTGGCGCGCCTTTCCTGATTCGGACACGAGCGGGACGTCCCAGAACCTCAAGAATCTCGGGGTTCCGGAGAACCGGCGCTGCACTCTCGCGCTGGCCCAACTCAACGTGGTGGTGGACGCCCAGAACGGCCGGGGCGACTTCACCGGCGGGGCCGTCGAGGGCCTGAGACTCGTCGGCCAGATCTATTACGACGTTCTCCAGCTCATCGTCCCGGCCGACTCCAGCATTCATAGCGCGGACGATCTGTGCGGCAAGACGGTCAAAAGCGGACTGCTCGACTCGGGCACCCACCAGATCGCCACCGTGCTGTTCCGTCAGATCACCCGGGTGAAGGGAGCGGGCTGCGTCGTCCGTCCAGTGACCGGGAACCGGATAACCGAGGCGCTCCAGAAACTTCACTCCACCGGCGCGGATCACGCCGACGCGGTCCTGTGGGCGGCGGGCGCTCCCACGATGGCGGTCCAGGAATATAACGACAGTTACCAGAAGATCAAATTCGTGCCACTCGACGACTGGCAGTCGGCGATCCAGCGGGACTGGTACTCCCAGTACCTCGATGTCGGAGCCAACGTCTTCACAAGGGCCGCTATCGAGCCGGGTGACTACAATATCATCCCGTCCCAGCCGACAGCGACCCTCGCGGTGCCGAACGGCATCGTCGCCAGTAGATACGCCGACCCCGCGCTGGTCGAGTTCGCCGCCTGGATGATGGACGAGCACTCCGCCGAGTTCAAGGCCACCCTGTGGGCCACTCATCAGGCGCAGGCGCGCCGCCTCGGTTTCGCGACTCCCGGCTCCTTCATCGCGACCAACATCTGCCGATACGTCCCGCTACATCCGGCGGCGGAGAGATACTATACACATGCGCTCGGTTATCCGACGGGATGCCCGGCCCCGACCCCCTGACCTCCGGTTCACTTGTTGACCCATCAAGAGGGTGGCCCGTAGCGTCGATCCGGGCAGGCGCCAGGCAACGGGCAGGGCGGTACGGGCAGGGCGACGGTCGATCCGCCGTCATTGTGATGCTTGTGACGAGGGAGAACCCATGGAGAACGCAGTCATCGTCGATGGGGTACGCACGGCGTCGGGACGGGGCAAGCCGGGTGGGGCGCTGTCCGAGACCCATCCGGTGGAGCTGCTGGCCACCGTGCTGAAGGCACTGATCGCCCGCAACGACCTTGATCCGGCGCTGGTCGACGACGTCATCGCCGGGTGTGTTGACCAGGCCGGCGAGCAGGCCGTCAACATCGGGCGCACCGCGGTGCTGTCGGCCGGGTTCCCCGAGTCGGTGCCGGCCACCACGATCGACCGCCAGTGCGGCTCGAGCCAGCAGGCCGCCCATTTCGCCGCGCAGGGGGTGCTCGCCGGCGCCTACGACATCGTCATCGCCGCCGGGGTGGAGTCGATGAGCCGGGTGCCGATGGGCTCCACCACTTTCGGCAAGGACCCCAACCGCCCGAGCCTGCACGCCCGCTACCCCGAGGGCCTGGCCCACCAGGGCATCGGCGCGGAGCTCGTCAGCGCCCGGTGGAAGATCAACCGGGAGGACCTGGACATCTTCTCCGCGCGGTCGCACCAGCTCGCGGCGGCCTCCGTCGCGGCGGGGGACTTCGCCGGGGAGATCGTCCCGGTCGAGATCACCCTTCCGGACGGCACGACAGCCCAGCACACCGTGGACGAGACGGTCCGAGCGACCACGACCGTCGAGACGCTGGCGAAGCTCAAGCCGTCTTTCTACACCGAGGCGTACGCCGCCCGCTTCCCGGAGATCACCTGGAACATCACCCCGGGTAACTCCTCCCCGCTGACCGACGGCGCCTCGGCCGTCCTGATCATGAGCGAGACCAGGGCGAACGAGCTCGGCCTGCGGCCACGGGCCCGGTTCCACACGTTCGCGCTCGCCGGGGACGACCCGTTGCTCATGCTGACCGCGCCGATCCCGGCAACCCGCAAGGCGCTCAAGCGCGCCGGTCTGAGCATCAACGACATCGACGCCTTCGAGGTCAACGAGGCGTTCGCGCCCGTGCCGCTCATGTGGGCCCGCGACACCGGTGCCGACCCGGCGAAGCTCGACCCGCGCGGGGGCGCCATCGCGCTGGGCCACCCACTGGGCGGATCGGGCACCCGCCTGCTCACCACAATGCTCAACTACCTGGAGGCCACCGGCGGCCGTTACGGCCTGCAGACGATGTGCGAGGGCGGCGGCATGGCCAACGCCACCATCATCGAACGGCTCTGACCTCCACCGGACGATCCGCCGGTATCGGTCCCCTGGTCCGCGCCCGGTGCACCGTGGGAGCCGGCCCTCACGCCGTGAACGCGGCCACGGTGAGCTGCCGCACGGCGGGATCCCGGCATGCCTGCGTGTCCGGGCCGCTCAGCCGCAGCGCCTCGGTGTTCCCCGGCGGGTACACGCGCAGCGCGGCGACCGGCGCGGTCCCCGAGGGAGGCGTGCAGCTTTCCGCCACGCCGAGATGCAGGATGCGCAGGACCGCCGTCGCGGCGCCCCCGGGCACGAGCCGCACCGGCGCGCCCGCCGGCCCCGTGCGCTCCGCCGCCGCGCCCACCTGCCGGCCGGCCGCGTCCACGAACGACACACCGGGGAATCCGCGTACCACGCAGGGGCTGTGACCGATGTTGGTCAGGACCAGCCGTTCGTAGTCGCTGCCCGCGGTTCCCTGGCGGTCGACGCTGCTCAGAGCGAGTTGAGCGGTCCGGCACCGGGCCGCCACGGACGTCGCCGGAGCCGCCACCGCGGTGGCGGTACCCCCGCCGCCGCCCGGGCCCGCGCCGCATCCGGCGACGAAGATCGACGTCGCGGCCAGGGCGAGTACCGCCGGAAGAGCCCTCCCACGAGACCTGTGCATGACGACCTCCTCGTCGCGCGGCGAGCCGGCTTGCCGGCAAGCCACCCGGTGATGTCACCTACTCCCTTCCCACTGCTACCCTCCGTGACACCGTCGGAGATCCGTCATACCGGGCTCCAGGGCTCTTGTTCTCGTCGGCGCGTCCGGTTCCTCACCATCGCGTACGGCCCACGCCTGCCGATCGGCCTTTCTCCAGTACCGGGCCTGCCGGGCCACGGCACCGGACTGGCTGACTGGCTGACTGGCTGGCCAGCCGGCCCACACAGTGATCTTCTACCGAGGCCCACTCGGGGTCTGGACCGTGCGCCAACCAGAGGTCATCGTGAAACGGACGGGCTATGAAGCGCGTTGTTGCCGCGTGACGGGGTAGGCCCGCGGGCCGGGTCGTCCCGCACCGACCGGAAGGGATCATGAAAGTCTCCGAAGACGCCGGATGTAGTTCCGGCCGACCCACGCGCGAAGAAGCGCCCGCGGGGGTCGACCGATGATCGAGGCGCTTCTGTTGGTACTCAGCCTGGTGCTCGTGGCCGCCTGCGGCGTTTTCGTCGCGGCCGAGTTCGCTTTCGTCACGGTGGACCGGCCCTCGGTGGAGCGGGCCGCCGAACGCGGTGATCGGGGCGCCCGCGGGGTGCTCACCGCGCTGCGCGGTCTGTCCACCCAGCTGTCCGGCGCCCAGCTCGGGATCACCGTCACCAACCTGATGATCGGTTTTCTGGCGGAGCCCGCCATCGCACGGCTGCTCGAGGGGCCGGTCACCTCGCTCGGCGCCTCGGACGGGCTCGCCCGGGCGGCGTCGGTGGCGATCGCTCTGGTCCTCGCGACGGGCCTGACGATGGTGTACGGCGAACTGCTCCCGAAGAACCTGGCGATCGCCCATCCCCTCGGCACCGCGTTGGCGGTGCAGGCTCCCCAGCGTGCCTTCACGAAGGCCACCGGCCTGCTGATCCGCTCGCTGAACATCACGGCGAACGCGGTGCTGCACCGCCTCGGCATCTCGCCACGCGAGGAGCTGGCCTCGGCCCGTTCGGCTCAGGAGCTGTTCTCCCTCGTCGGGCGGTCCGCCGAGCACGGCACCCTCTCCCACGAGACGGCGACGCTGGTACAGCGCTCCCTGCTGTTCGGTGACCGGACCGCCGAGGACGTCATGACACCCCGGATGCGCATGCGCACCATCCACGCCGACGAACCGGTCAGCGAGGTCATCACCCTCACCCGGCGCACCGGGCACTCCCGCTTCCCGGTACTCGGCACGGACAGCGACGACGTCGTGGGCCTCATCCACGTGAAGAACGCGGTCGCCGTCCCCGAGGACGCCCGGGACCATACCCCGGTACGTGACGTGATGGTCCCGCCGGTGACCGTGCCCTCGACGATCCTGCTCGACCCCCTGCTGGAGACACTGCGTGCCGGCGGCATGCAGATAGCGATCGTGGTCGACGAGTTCGGCGGCACCGACGGACTGGTCACCGCCGAGGACCTCATCGAGGAGATCGTCGGCGACGTCGTCGACGAACACGACCGGGTCAGCCCGCGCGCCCTGCGCCGGCGGGACGGCAGCTGGCTGCTCTCCGGCCTGCTGCGCCCGGAGGAGGCCCGCAACGTCACGGGGATCGACATCCCCGCGGACGACACCTACCAGACCCTGGGCGGTCTGATGGCCCGGGTGCTGGGACGCATCCCCCGGGCGGGCGACACGGCGGCCGTGGAGGGCGTGCGGTACACCGTCGAGCGGATGGACGGCCGGCGGGTCGACCGGATCCGTCTGGGCCCGATCGCACCGACGGACGCCACGCCGGAGACGGATGCGGATCCACCGGTCGCGGACCCCGCGGATCGCCGACCTGGCGCAGGCCCGGCAGGCCCGGCAGGCCCGGCAGAGGAGGCCGAGGAGGCCGAGACCGCCTCGGCCGAAAGGGCGGGGTGGGGATGACCGACCTGCTGGCGATCGTCGCCACCGTCGTCCTGCTGGCGCTGAACGCGCTGTTCGTCGGGGCCGAGTTCGCGCTGATCTCGGCCCGGCGGTCGAACTTGGAGCCGATGGACGAGGCGGGCTCGCGGCTGGCAAAGATCACCCTTGGGGCGATGGAGAACGTCTCGTTGATGCTCGCCGGGGCGCAGCTTGGCGTCACCGTCTGCACCCTGGGCCTCGGCGCTCTCGGGGAACCGGCGGTCGCGCATCTGCTCCGCGGGCCGTTCGAGGCGGCCGGGATGCCCTCCGCCCTGCTGCACCCGGTGGCCTTCGCCATCGCGCTGGGCCTGGTGACCTTCCTGCACGTGGTCGTCGGCGAGATGGTCCCGAAGAACATCGCGCTGGCGATGCCGGAGCGTACGGTCTTGCTGCTCGCCCCGCTCCTGGTCGGAGTCGTCCGAGGCGGCAAACCGGTCATCGCGCTGCTCAACACGATCGCGGCCGTGTCGTTGCGACTCGTCGGCGTCGAACCGAAGGACGAGATCGCTAGCGTCTTCACCCGCGACGAGGTCGCCGGGCTCATCGAGGAGTCGCATCGGGAGGGTCTGCTCGCCGAGGACGAGCACGACCTGCTGACCGGGGCGCTGTCGTTCGAGGAACGCACCGCGCGTGCCGTCCTGCTCCCGCCGGACGGGCTGGTCACCGTGTCCCCGGCGGTCACTCCCCGGCAGGTCGAACAGCTCGCCGCGCGCACCGGATTCACCCGCTTCCCGGTGCGGGACCCCGAGGGCGGGCTGATCGGCTACCTGCACCTCAAGGACGTGCTGGAGACCCGGCCGGAGCGGCGGTCCAGCTCGGTCGCGGCCAAGTGGATCCGGCCGCTGGCCCGGGTCGGCGCCGACGACAACCTGCGGACGGCACTGGCGACAATGCAGCACTCCGGCGCGCATCTGGCCAGGGTCACCGACGCCGACGGTACGGTCCTCGGGCTCGTCGCGCTGGAGGACATCCTGGAGGAGCTGGTCGGGGAGATCCGCGACGACGCCGTTCGCACGGCCGTGGTCCCCACCCACCAGCCCGCCTGAACCGTCCGGTCCCGTATCTCCCGTATCTCCCCGGCTACCTTGCCTATCCAGGCCTATCCAGAGGCTTTTGTGCCTGATTTATCCCTCTGGATAGGCAAGGTGGGGATCAGCGGCGGGGGTCCCGGGCGACGATGACCGCCATCAACGGCGCCCACCAGTAGCTGCAGTCCGCCGGCGGCTGCAGGCCGTCGACGACGCGCACGCTGAAGGTGCGGAAGTAGCGGAGCAGGGCCCGCTGATGCCGCCGGGACACCGAGTCGATCTCGTTCGAGTAGTAGGTGAACGAACCGCCGTCGGCCAGGTGGTCGGCGGCGTGCGCGAAGAAGTGCTCGGCGAAGGTGGAACTGCGCACGAAGTACTCATCGACCTCGGTCTCGTCAAGGGGGTAGGTGTCAAAGAGGATGCCGTCGAACCGGCCGAGGCCGGGCATGGCCTCCTGCCAACGCCCGGTGACGATCTCCACCCCGCGGCGCCCCGCGGGGCGGGCCCACTGCTCGGCGACGCGCACCGTGGCCGGGTTCGCCTCGATGATCGTGTGCCGGGCCGGACCGATCTCCTGGACGAACCCGGCGGACAGGCCCAGGCCGAACCCGACCTCGAGGACGGTACCGCCCGGCCGGGTCACCTCGGCGGCCAGCGCCCGCATCAACGGCGCCTCCCAGGTCTGCATCACCTCCTGGCCGGAGACGAGCAGTGTGCCGTCGACCACCGCGGGGACCGCCGCGTCGATGGCTGTGTCGATCGTCGGACGAGGCGCCCCGGCCACCATCGTGCCGGCCGTCTCGTCCAGCGCGCTGAGATCGGCGACGAACTCGTCAAGCGCCCGGTCGAGCAGCAACCGCCGTGGCTCCTCGGAGACCGGGGCGAGCAGGGACCGCGAGGTCGGGGTCGGTGTCACGTCGAACTTCGCCGCACGGCGGAGCACAGGACCTCCCAGATCATGCATCTTTGCCGGTATTGCGCTATGTTCCATCCATACTGGTTCTGTCCATACTGCGATCTTCCATCCCTTACTGCGATACTCGGCCTGTGCGCCCGCGCCCGTCCAGGCATCCGCCATATCTGAGAGGGTCGCCAGTCTCGGCGCACCTTGGGAGCGGGGCACGGTGACGGGGACGACGCCACCTCCGCTGCCCGGCGACGCCGTGCGCCCGCTTCAGCTGACCGATCCGCGGCGGCTCGGGGTCTACCAGGTGATCGGCCGGCTCGGGCAGGGCGGCATGGGCACCGTCTTCCTCGGCCGGGCACCCGACGGAAGCGCCGTCGCGATCAAGATGATCAGGCCGGAGCTCGCGCAACGGCCCGAATTCCGCGCCCGGTTTGCCCGCGAGGCCGAGAGTGCTCGTCGGGTCCGCCGGTTCACCACGGCCGCCGTACTGGACGCGGATCCGTACAGGCCCCAGCCCTATCTCGTGACCGAGTTCGTCGAGGGTCCGACGCTGTCGAGGCGCGTCTCCGTACGGGGGCCGCTGCGGCCCGCCGATCTCGAACAGCTCGCGGTCAGCGTGACGACCGCCCTGAGCGCCATCCACGCGGCCGGGATCGTGCACCGCGACCTCACCCCCGGCAACGTCCTGCTGTCCCCGGTCGGCCCCAAGGTGATCGACTTCGGCCTGGCCCGCGAGTTCAACGCGGACACCGACCTGAGCCACAACGTCCGGCACGCCATCGGTACGCCCGGTTACATGTCCCCGGAGCAGATCCTCGACGCACCGATCACCTCGGCGGTCGACATCTTCGCCTGGGGCGCCGTCATAATCTTCGCCGCCACCGGGCACGCGCCGTTCGGCACCGGTCGCATCGACGCCATTCTCTACCGCATCGTCAACGAGCCGCCGCGGCTCGACGGAGTTGGCGGCGAGCTGCGCAACCTCGTCGAGATCGCGATGGCGAAGGACCCGGCGGCCCGGCCGAGCGCGGAGGAGCTGCGGACGGCGCTGATCGGCGGGGGTACCCTCCCCGCGCGCCCGGAGCCCGGCACCATACCGTCCGGACCGCCCGGCACCGCCCGGCACCGCCCGGCCCACCGGACGTGCCCGCCGCTGGGCCCGGCGCCGGCCGTCAGGCGCCGCGGGGTCGGCGCCCAGGTCGGAGCCGCCGCCCCGCGGCACGGGCAGCACCGCCGGTACCGCCGCGAACGTGGCGGACATGCCCGTCACCCAGCTGTCCCCGCCGCCTGTCGCCTCGCCGCCGCCGATTCCAGCCCGGACCTCGCCGCCGATACCGGCCCGGACCCCGCCGCCGCGTGGACAGCCCGGGTCGGTACCCCCGCATCCAGCAGGAACCCCACACCCACCGGCACCCAGCCCATCACCGGCCCCATCACCACCAGCCCCATCCAGGCTGCGGTGGTCTCGGACGGCGCTGCTCGTCGCCGGACTCGCCATCGCGATCACCGCCGCGACGGTGCTGATCATCGTGCCGCGCGGCGGTGGCCCGTCGCCGGTGTCGGCGGCCGACCGCGCGTCCATCTCGTCGCGCCTGGCCGCGGACGCGGCGGCCCAGCGGGCCCGGCAACCGGACCTGGCCGGTCGGCTGAGCCTCGCGGCCTACCGGATCGCCCCGACGGAGGCCGCGCGCGCGGCCGTCCTCGCGTCCTTCGCCCAGTCCACCGCCACGCGGATCCCCGCCGGCCCCGCAGCCTTCTCCGACATCGCGCTCAGCCCGGACGGCACGACCCTCGCCGGCACCGACGACACCGGCAGCCTCCACCTCTGGAAGGTCGACGCTGCCGGCCGGCCCACCGCCACCACCGGGGGCTCCGCGAACGACCATGCGCACGGCGTCGTGTTCGACCGCTCGGGCACCCGACTCGCAACGGGTGGGGAGACCGACGCCGGCCGGCTCTGGGACATCGCCGATCCGGCGCGCCCCCGACCGCTCAGCACGCTCGACCCCCAGGCCACGCCGGTCCATCGGCTCGCGTTGTCGAGCAGCGCGCATCTGCTCGTCACCGCCGGCGAGGACTGGTCGGTGGGGCTGTGGGACGTCGCCAACCCGGCGCGGCCCGTCTCGATCCAGTTGCTGATCGGCCGCGCCGGACCGGTGACGGATGTGGCACTGCGACCGGACGGCGCCGTCCTCGCCATCGCCGGCGCCGGCGGCCCCGTGCAACTGTGGAACGTCCGCGACCCCCGCAGGCCCGTCCAGATGGCCTCGGTGCCCGGCCACACCGGCGCGGTGAACACCGTCGCGTTCAGCCCGGACGGACGGCGGCTGGCCACCGGCGGCGACGACCGGATCCTGCAGGTCTCCGACGTCGGCGATCCCGGCCATCCGCGGGTCCTGCGCCGGCTGTCCGGCCACACCGCCCCCGCCGTCGCCGTCGCCTTCACCACCGACGATCATCTGGTGAGCGCGGACGGCGGTGGCGCGGTCGCCTACTGGGACCTCTCCGCCCCCACACCCGCGATGACCCCCCTGGGCGTCCTGGACGCACCCGCCCGGGCGGTGGCCGTGACCGGCACCGAGACCGTCGCGCTGACCACCGGCAAGGGGTCGGTCCTCCTCGGGACGCTCGACCCGGCCAGGCTGCGCCGGCTGGCCTGCGCCAGGCCGGGCGCGGCCCTGAGCCCGGCCGAATGGAGCCGGCTCATTCCCCGCCTCCCCTACACCGACTCCTGCTCCGGTTAGGACCGCTCCCCGGCTCCGGTCAAGGCCCGTTCTCCCGCTCCGGTGCGGACCGCTCCCCGGCGCCATCCGGCACGTCACGCCCCGGGGCCCGGCGACGCCGGCAGCCGAGCTCACCCGCACGCCCGGTCCTCACCCGCGGCCGCTCGCCGGTGACCGCTCCCGCACACGGGGGCCCAGGGGCGGAGGCCCAGGCGGGGGCGCGGGCGCGGGCGCGGCTAGGCCGGCACGGGTCCCACGCCGGCCGTCAGGCTCGCGAGCTTGGCGACGTTCTCCCCGACCGTGTCGTCGTTGCGGGGGACGTAGTGCGCGTCGAAGGCGATCTTCCGGCCGTTCGCCAGGTAGTAGCGCAGGAAGGCGGCGGTCGCTGGCCGGCGCAGGGCGTCCGTGCGGGCGTAGACGAACAGCGGCTTGCACAGTGGCAGGTAGAGGCCGGTACCGACCGACACGGCGTTCGGCGCGACGCACCCGTCACCATTGTTGATTTCGACGCCGCGCAGCTTGGTGCCGAAGGTCTCGTAGGTGGGGAAGTCGAGGTAGCCAATGGCCGAGCGGTCGGCGGCCACGTCGTTGGCGACCCCGCTGAGATCGGTCTGCCGGTAGTCGCGAGACCGGTCGCTGGCGTCACTGATCGTGGCGTTGAACACCTGCGCCTGCACGGAGCCGCGCGGCGGCCCGACAAACGTGATCGGCTCGTCCGGGAACGACGGGTCGATCTGGCTCCACCGGGTGACGGCGGAACCGGCCCCCCACACCTGCTTGACCTGCTGCAGAGTCAGACAGTGCAGCCAGGTGTTCTGCGGGTTGACCACGATCGGCAGGGTGTGGTGCGCCACCTCGAACCCGACGACCTTCTTCTCGCAGTCGGGGTTCTTGATGAACCCGGGATTGAGTTCGAACGAAGCGTCGGCGATGTCGGCCTTGCCGCTGCACAGCGCGGCGAAACCGTCCTCGGTCGTCGTGGACTCGATGCTGACGGTGACGTTGCGCTGGACCTGACGAAATTCGTTGTAGGCGGTCTCGGTAATCGGGGCGACCTCCGAGGATCCCGCCACCCGGACGAGGTTCGCGGCGGAGGCGGGTGGCCCGGTTGGGCCGGTGGCGGATGGGGCCGGCGACGACCGCGGCCCGCCGGGAGCCGAAGATTCCCCGGCCGTCCCCGGCGGAGGCACCGTGCGGGCCGCCCACACCGCCCGTCGAGGAGTCCGAGGGCAGGTCGAGCCTCCCCGGCGGCCCGAGCAGAACGTGGTCCCGATCGGCGCCCACCGTCATGAGGCCGGGTGGGATCCGGTGACCGGACGTGTCGGACGGGCCCGGCCCGCCGGCGACGATCCCCGGCGGTGGGGAATCCGCCGCGCCACCCGAGGAGATCATCGTGTCGTCCCCGGCGCCCAAGCCGTGCGGCGCGGAGCCGTCCGGGCCGCTGAGCACCGTCGCCGCGGCCGTCACGCCGTCCGCCTCCGGCACGCCTCGGATCCCGGCCGGACCCGCTGCGCCCGCGAACCCCCTCGGCCCGGACAGCCCCCTCGGCCCGGACAGGAAGGGCGGCCGCGAGACCAGGTACGCGGCGTCCGGCGGCCGGATCACCGCGGTGACGTCGGAGGGGTCCTGAGCAGAGGGTTCCTGAGCGTCACCGACCTCGCCCGACGCGCCGAAACCGCCGGCGGTCACCGCCCCGACGGCCCCGAAGGCCGCGGGCGCTCCCGGAACGCCGACCGCACCGGGCACACCCGGAAGATCGGGTGCACTCCCGGCGCCGACGGCGCCGAACCGGTCAGCGAGGTCGGCGGCGAGCAGCGCCGCGCCCATCGCCACATCCGCGTCCGAACCGTGGTCGATCCGGCCGATCCCGCTGAAGGTCTCCCGCAGCCGGCGGGCCACCAGCGGAAGGTGGGAGATCCCACCGGACAACAGGATCCGGGACAGCTCGGCGGAGGTCACCGGCACCGAGCGGAGCGCCCGGCGAAAGGTCATGATTGTGTCATCGACAATCGGGCCGATGAGGGTCTCCAGCTCCGCCCGGCTCAGCGTGACGAAGGTATCGACTCCGGGAAGGGAGACCGGAACGTCAACTTCGTCCTCACCGGAAAGGATCTCCTTCGCCTGCGCGCATTCCCGCCGCAGCCTGCCGAGCGCGGTCCGGATCATCGGGTCGGAACGGTCGAGCGCCGCACGCTCGACACCCGCGCCGGTCAGCACCCGGTCGACCAGGAGATCGTCGAGCTCGAGGCCGGCGCCGTGGCGCAGACCCGCGGCCAAGCCGAGCAGCTGGAACCCGAACGGCGAGAAGGACAGGATCCCCATGTCGAGGAAGCCTGCGCCGAAGTCGTACCATCCGACCAACTCGACGGTCTGGGTCGAGGAGCCGTGAGACAGCAGGGTTCCGATCGCGTCGGCAGCCGGGAACGCCGCAACGGGCACCGTGACATCGGAGAGCTGGCTCACGGCGTCCGCGAACACCTCGCGCCGGGCCGCCGACCAGAAAGTCGGGAACGTCACGACGACCTGGTCCGGTTCCGACCCGAGCTGCTCGGTGGCGGCCGTGACAACGTAGGACACCAACCGGGCAATCAGCCCCTCCCGGCTGTAGGCGGCACCCCCGAGCAGAACGGGACCGCTGTCCCCGAGCAGGCGCAGGAGGTCGGTTGCGGCACGCTCGGGGTCGACCAGCGACCGGCGGTCCGCCGAGCGGGCGAACTGCAGGCCACCGGCCGGGGCAGCGTAGATCACCGACGGCAGGCGACGCTGACCGCTCAGTTCGAGCACGCGGGGCCAGCCTCCGTCCGCCACCCCGACGATCGTGTTCGCGGACCCGAGGTCGATACCCAGCTGATAGCTCACCGCGTCTCCCGAAACCCACGCGATCATCACGGCGACCGGAGCCACGGTACTCCGCTCGGCCGCCGGAGATCCTTCCACTCCCGTTACCACGATCATCGTAGACGTTTGACCAGGCAATATTTGTGTCCGGGAGCGGACAAAATATTTCCGGCTCCCGTTGAGCCGGTGAGCAGGTCCCTGAGTTGCCGAATGGTGCCGGACGGTGCCGAGCCCCGGCCCGACCGGCCTGCCGTGGACGGAACTGTGGAGGGTTGGGCACAGTCCAGCGGCCGTGGACCGTTCCTAACCCTCCACGCTTTTCCGTCGCGGCTTTCCGTCGCGGCTTTCCGCGGCGTCGGAGGGTGCCGCGGCCCGGCCCTCGTGCGCGGCCAGGCCGTCATGCGCGGCGAGGATGGCGTCGGCGGCCAGGCTCGGAGTGAGGGTGCCGTCGCGGACCCGCCGTTCAAGGTCCGGAGTGATCTCGCGGACCCCTGGATCGGCCCGCAGGCCCGCGAGCAGCCGATCGTGGACCATCGCCCACATCCAGTCGACCTGCTGGCGGCGGCGGCGGGCGGCGAGTTCGCCGGAGGCGTCGAGGGTGTCCTGATGCTTGACGATCTGCGCCCAGACAGTGTCCAGCCCCGTCCGCTCCACCGCGCTGCACGTCAGCACCGGGGTGTTCCAGTCCCGGAGACCGGCGGAGCCCTGCAGCAGCCGCAGCGCGCCGGCGAGTTCCCGGGCGGCACGGCGGGCGTCGAGCTCGTGCGGCCCGTCGGCCTTGTTCACCGCGATGACGTCGGCGAGCTCCAGCACCCCCTTCTTGATGCCCTGGAGCTGATCCCCCGTGCGGGCCAGGGTCAGGAACAGGAAGGTGTCGACCATGTCAGCGACGGTCGTCTCCGACTGGCCGACGCCGACCGTCTCGACCAGGACAACGTCGTAGCCCGCCGCCTCCATGACGACCATCGCCTCGCGGGTCGCCTTGGCGACGCCACCGAGCGTCCCCGCGGTGGGCGAGGGCCGGATGAACGCCGCCGGATCGGTGGACAGCGCCGCCATCCGGGTCTTGTCCCCCAGGATGCTGCCGCCGGTACGCGTCGAGGAGGGGTCGACGGCGAGCACCGCCACCTGGTTTCCCTTCCCGGTGAGCATGGTGCCCAGCGCGTCGATGAACGTCGACTTGCCCACCCCGGGCACCCCGGTGATGCCGATCCGACGGGCCTTGCCCGCGTGCGGCAGCAACGTCACCAGCAGCTGCTGGGCGAGCTCCTGGTGGTCGGGCCTGGTGGACTCGACGAGGGTGATGGCCCGCGCGATCCAGGTCCGCGACGAGGCCAGCACCCCGTCGGCGTACTCACCCGGATCGATCGGTCGTCGGGTCACCATGCCGGATCTGCCGTCACTCGGGGCGGGTCAGGCCGCGGGGTAAGCGGGGTGAGCGAGCTGGGCCGACAGGGTCGCGAGCAGGTCCAGCGCGGCGTCGGCGATGACCGTGCCGGGCGGGAAGATCGCGGCGGCGCCGGCGGCCCGCAGCTCGTCGAAGTCACCGGGAGGGATGACCCCGCCGACCACGATGAGGATGTCGGGCCGGTCGAGCGCGGCGAGCTCCTCACGCAGCGCGGGCACCAGGGTGAGGTGGCCGGCGGCCAGCGAGTTGACGCCGATGATCTGGACGTCCGCCTCGACGGCCTGGCGGGCGACCTCGGCCGGGGTCTGGAACAGCGGGCCGACGTCCACGTCGAAGCCGAGGTCGGCGAACGCGGTGGCGATCACCTTCTGGCCGCGGTCGTGACCGTCCTGGCCCATCTTCGCGACCAGGATCCGGGGCCGGCGACCCTCGGCGCGTTCGAAGGCTGCGGCGGCCTCGCGGGCGGCGACGATGTTGCCGGCGGGTCCCGCCTCGTCCCGGTACACCCCGGAAATGGTACGGATCTGGCCCGCGTGACGCCCGTAGACCTTCTCCAGCGCGTCGGAGATCTCCCCGACCGTCGCCTGAGCCCGGGCCGCGTCGACGGCGAGCGCCAGCAGGTTCTGCTCCAGCCCGGGGCCGCGGCGCCCGTCGCGGGCCGCGGCGGCCGCCGCGGTCAGGGCGTGCAGCGCCGCCTCCACCGCGGCCGGGTCACGGTCGGCGCGCAGCCGGCGCAGCTTCTCGATCTGCTCGGCGCGCACCGCCGAGTTGTCGACCTTGAGCACCTCGATGCCCTCGTCCGCGTCGACGCGGTACTTGTTCACTCCGATCAGCGGCTGGCGGCCGGAGTCGATGCGGGCCTGGGTGCGGGCGGCGGCCTCCTCGATACGCATCTTCGGGATCCCAGCGTCGATGGCCTGCGCCATGCCGCCCGAGGCCTCGACCTCGTCGATGTGCTCCCAGGCCCGGCGGGCCAGGTCGTGGGTGAGCCGCTCGACGTAGTAGCTGCCGCCCCACGGGTCGATCACCCGGGTGGTGCCGGACTCCTGCTGCAGCAGCAGCTGGGTGTTGCGGGCAATGCGGGCCGAGAAGTCCGTCGGCAGGGCCAGTGCCTCGTCGAGGGCGTTGGTGTGCAGCGACTGGGTGTGCCCCTGGGTGGCGGCCATCGCCTCCACGCAGGTGCGCACCACGTTGTTGAACACGTCCTGGGCGGTCAGCGACCAACCCGAGGTCTGCGAGTGGGTCCGCAGCGACAGCGACTTGGCGCTCTTCGGGGTGAACTGGTTGACCAGCCGCGACCACAGCAGCCGGGCCGCGCGCAGCTTGGCGACCTCCATGAAGAAGTTCATGCCGATCGCCCAGAAGAACGACAGCCTTGGTGCGAACGCATCGATGTCCAGCCCCGCGCCCAGCCCTGCCCGGATGTACTCGACCCCGTCGGCCAGGGTGTAGGCGAGCTCCAGATCGGCCGTCGCCCCGGCCTCCTGCATGTGGTAGCCGGAGATCGAGATCGAGTTGAACCGCGGCATCCGCCGCGAGGTGAAGGAGAAGATGTCCGAGATGATCTGCATCGACGGCTGCGGCGGGTAGATGTAGGTGTTGCGGACCATGAACTCCTTGAGGATGTCGTTCTGGATGGTCCCGGCGAGCTGCCCCGGGGCCACCCCCTGCTCCTCGGCCGCGACGATGTAGAGCGCCAGCACCGGCAGCACGGCGCCGTTCATGGTCATCGACACGCTCATCTTGTCCAGCGGGATACCGTCGAACAGCTGGCGCATGTCGAGGATGGAGTCGATGGCGACGCCGGCCATGCCGACGTCGCCGGTGACCCGCGGGTGGTCGCTGTCGTAGCCGCGGTGGGTCGGCAGGTCGAAGGCGACCGACAGGCCCTTCTGCCCGGCGGCGAGGTTGCGCCGGTAGAAGGCGTTCGACGCGGCGGCGGTGGAGAACCCGGCGTACTGGCGGATGGTCCACGGCTGGGTGACGTACATCGCCGGGTATGGGCCGCGCAGGAAGGGCGCGATCCCCGGGTAGGTGCCCAGGAAGTCCAGGCCCGCGGTGTCGGCGGCGGTGTAGAGCGGCTTCACCGCGATGCCCTCGGGGGTATCCCAGGTCAGCGCGTCGGCGTCCTTGCCGGTCGCCGCCTCCAGGGCGGCCCGCCACTCACCCTCCGCCGCGTCCGCCCCGGCCGGCGTGGTGCCCAGCTCCACCGCGGAGAAGTCCGGGACCATCGTGGCACGTTGCGAGCTGTCCGTGGACATCAGGCCACCCCAACCTCGGCGAGCGCCGCCCGCAGCACGGCGACGGCATTGCATCCAGTGAACACGTATCCGCCGATGCCCGCGGCGGCATCGGTCCGCGCGCGCGCACCGGCCTGGCCCGCGAGCCACACCCGGCTCGCCCCGGCGGCCCGCAGCGCCTCGGCGACCGGCCCAGCGTGCTCGGCGTATACCTTGTCGGCCGAGCACAGACAGGCCACGGTGGCCCCGGAGGCGCTGAACGCCGCCGCGATCGACGCCGGGTCCGTGCCCGGGCCGGACGTCGGAGTCTCGAACCCGCCCGCCTGGAACAGGTTGGCGGCGAAGGTGGCGCGCGCGGTCGAGGCCGCCGCGCTGCCCAGGGTGGCCAGGAAGACCACGGGCCGGCCGCCCGTCGCCGCCAAGTGCGCGTCGGAACGGGCGCGCAGCTCCTCGAAGGTGAGGTCGTAGGTGACCTCCGGCAGCCCGGCGCCCACCGCCGTGGCGGCCTCCCCTCCGGCGCCGGCGGGGCTCACAGCGGGCACGGGGCTCGCAGTAGGCACGGCGGGCCGCTCGGGGAGCTTCTCGCCCAGGTTCGGGAACTCGCTCACCCCGGTGATCGGGTCCCGCCGGTGGGCGATCGCGTCGGAGCGCGTCGCCCAGGTGGCCGCGATCCGCTCGGCGACGAGCCCGGACCGCAGGCCGGCGACGATCCCGCCGGCCCGCTCGATCTCGGTGAACCAGGCCCAGGCCGCCTCGGCGAGCTCGGCGGTGAGCGACTCGACGTACCAGGAGCCACCTGCCGGGTCGGTCACCCGGATCAGGCTCGACTCCTCCTGCAGGAGGGCCTGGGTGTTGCGGGCGATCCGGCGGGAGAAGTCGTCGGACCGGCCGAGGCGCGTGTCGAACGGCAGGACGGTGACCGCTTCGGCGCCGCCGACACCGGCGCCGAAGCAGGCCAGCGTCGTGCGCAGCATGTTCACCCAGGGATCCCGGCGGGTCATCATCGCCGCCGAGGTGACCGCGTGCTGACGCTGGGCCCGGTCGGCCGGCTCAGCGCCGCACACCTCGGCGACCCGTGACCACAACTGGCGGGCGGCCCGCAGCTTCGCGATCGAGGAGAACTGATCGGCGGTGACCGCGTAGCGAAACTCGATCTGGGCAAGCGCCTCGGCAAGGCTCAGGCCGGCCTCGGTGAGCTCCCGCAGGTAGGCGACGCCGGTGGCCAGTGACGCCCCAAGCTCCTCGGCGTCACTGCCACCCGCGCGATGGTACGGCTGGGCGTCGACGACGAGGGCGCGGATCCCGGGGAACTCCCGCACGCACCGGCCGGCGAGCGACACCGCCTCGGCGAGGCCCACCGGGCCGCCGGCCGGCAGGCCGGTCCGCGCGGCCAGACCGATCGGGTCGGCGCCGAGGCTGCCCGTGAGCTGCGAACCGGGCAGGCCGCGGGCGGCGACGAGGCCGAAGAACTCCTCGGCGGCCGCGGCGGTGAGCTCCCCCGCGTCCAGCACGATCGGCGCGAGGTCGAGGTAGACCTCGCGCAGCACCGCACCGAGCCCGCCGATCGGCAGACCGGCGGGCCCCAGCCGCAGCCAGAGCGAGGTGGCGCCGTTCTCCAGATCGGCGAGGACCGCTTCGGCGGCGAGCGTGGCATCGGGGTTGTCATGCAGCGCGCGGACATCCCAGCCGCCGGTGCCCGCGCCCTGCGCCCGCCCACCCCGCACGAACGGGGCGAACCCCGGCAGGCCCACCCCCGCCGGCGGGGGTGTTCTCGGCGATGTAGAGCGGACGGATCCGCAGACCGTCGTAGGTCCGCGTGGCCAACAGCTCCTCGACTTCGCCGGGAGTAGTCGCCTCGGTCGCCACGCCGGACTTGCGCAGCACCTGCAGGACGAGCGTCTGCCAATCGGCGCGCGTCGCCTCCGGAAAGTCTGCGGCCAGCGACAACCCGGCCGATGGAACGCTCATGTTCCGGATCGTAGGCCCGGGGGGCCCAGGCGGCCTGGAATGTACTTCCCGTCACAACGCCTTGCGCGCGTTTCGCCGGATCGTGTCCCTGCTCACGATGCCCACAGCCGCTCAGCCACCGCGGCTGTGCCGGCGGCGGACGCCTCAGCGACCACTCTGGACGCCTCGGCCCGCTCGGCCGCCCGCGCCGCCAGGACCCGGGTCACCGCCGAGACGACCCGCTCCGGATGCCAGGTCACGTCGGCCACGCTGAAGCGCAGCACCGTCCAGCGCAGCGCGGCGAGGATGTTGCCGCGATGACGGTCCTGGTAGATCATCGCCGGCGGGCTGGTGGCCGAGAAGGTGTCCGCCTCCACGTCGAGTCGCTGCGCAGGCCAGGCGAGATCCAGCCGGGTGATGATCTGGCCGGTCCCGTCCATGACCGGCCACTGCAATTCCACGGGCGCGAGCCCGTTGTCGGCCAGCAGCAGCCGCAGCCGGGTCTCCAGGGGGGTCTCGGCCCGGCCGTCGGCCAGCGACCACCAGTCGGTCGTCTGCCGGAAACCGCGCCGCCCCTCGGCTGCCGCCCGTGCCCCCGCCAGGCTCGGCACCAGGCCGCGGTGCAGGGCTGCGCCAGGTGGGCGACCGCCACCTCACGCGACTGGGCGGCCAGCACGAGATCCGCCAGCGTCCGCTCCGGCGAGGTGAGTGGGATCCCACCCAGCTCGACGCGCTGGTCGACGTCGAGATCGCTGAAGTGCAGCCGGATCCCGCGCGGCTGGGCCCGGGTCTGCCGAGCCGGAAGAAGAAGGTGCACGGGTTCGGCGGAGCTTTCCGGAACCTCGAGCGGAAAACCGTGGAGCCGGGCGGCGGTGATCCCGCAGACGACGGCTCGGGGACGCCCGATGAGCGCGGCCCGTACCCGTGCCGAAAATGGCGAGAAGAAGACCGGGAGAATCGGCGTTGTATTTTCACCGCCGACGACCGACGCCGCGTGTCCGGGGCCCGCGGTGATGGCACCATGGCGCTTTCTTCGTCGGCACGCGACGTCGTTCCGGACAAGTCCGGCGGATTCCTTCTCCCGGATTTCAGAATGCTCGGCGCGCCGCCGGCCCCCCGGCCGCGGGACGTCGTCGACGGAGCCGGGGAGCTCCGTCGGGCCGAGAGGTACGACGAAGACACCGCGCACCGGATGGCTCCACTGGCCAGAGTGGACGAGCTGGCGCAGCTGGCCGCGGGTCAACCCAGCGGCCATCGCCTGCCGGTAGGTGATCGCACCCCCCTGGCGACCGGCGATGCGGACCGCGGGGTCGAAACCTGGATAGCGCACGGGACGGGTCGGCGGGGACGAGGCCGAAGCGGAAAACGTCATGGACCGAGAATCCATCAGGTAGCCCCGGTAATCCAGCGCCGCAGGCCACCTGTGGATAACTCCTCACAGGAGGACGACGAACGTAGGGCCCACCGGTAACCCAGCCGGCTGTCACCGGAACCATTTCCTCAAGCCGGCTTAGGAAGAGTAGCCGCTACCTGGCCGAGTTGCTTGCGCGAATGTACGATAACGACGGCGTGCACCGTCCGATAACGTAAGATAGTCCACGGACGGCCGGTTCAACGGACGGCCGGCTGGTCAGCCACGGATCAGCAACGCGATCGCCACGATCGCACCGAGCGTGATGACCACGCCACGTAGAACGTTCGGTCGTAGCCGGCGGGCCACCCGGGCACCGATCGTCCCACCGAGCAGGGATGCGACCACGAGGATGCCGGCGAACCCCCACGAGGCCTTCGCGGTGACCAGGAAGACCGCCACTCCCACCGCGTTGGCCCCGAACGCGAGCAGCGTCTTCAGCGCGTTGGTGCGCTGCAGGTCGTCGGTGAGCAGAATGCCCAGCACCCCAAGGAGCAGCACCCCGAGCCCCGCGCCGAAATACGATCCGTAGGCTCCCGCGACGAAGATCCCGAGCCGAGTCGGCCAGGTCACCCGGTCGGAGGCGAGCGAACCGGAGGCGGGCGACAGCAATGCGGCCGCGGGCGAACCGGATGGCCCGGATGGCGCCGACTCCGGCGGCCCGCCACCCGCCGCCGTGCTGGCTCTCCGGCGTGCCACCACGGCCGCGAGCCGGGGCTGAGCCGCCAGGAGCAGACAGGAGACCAGCACCAGGTACGGAACCAGCGCCCGGAAGCTGTCGGAGGGCGTGGCCAGCAGCACAACGGCGCCGGCCAGACCGCCGAGCAGAGCCGGCGGTCCCAGGGCACGCAGCCGGACGGCCTGCCCGGCAAGCTCGCGGCGGTAGCCCAGCGCCCCACCGGCGTACCCGGTGACCAGCCCCACCGATGAGGTGATGTTGGCGGTCAGCGCCGGCAGACCGGTGGCGAGCAGCGCCGGGAAGGCGATCAGGGTCCCGCCGCCCGCGATCGTGTTCACCGCGCCCGCGAGCAGACCCGCCCCGCCCGCGAGCAGGGCATCGGCTGGTCCCACGTGTCCTCTATGCCGATGGAAGGGTGACGGGGTGACGGGGTGACGGGTTCGGTGCAGTGCGGCCGGTCCGGCTCAGAGGTCGAACTCCTCCGGGTTGATGCCGACCGCGAAGCACGCCTCCCGCACGACGGCCTGCTCCGTCTTGTCGAAGTTGCCATCGGCCCCGCCGATGACGATCCCGATCTGGATGACCGCTCTGGCCTCCGCCGGCTTCTTCTTCGTCTTCCCGATCTCCTGGAGGATGGAGACCTTGCCGAACTCGAAATCGGCCTGCAGCTTGCCGACATAGTCGTTGAAGCGACGCTGGAGATCATCCGCGGGAAAGTTGTTGAGCACGTCGTTGGAGATGATCAGCGCGGCGACCCGCTGCCGCTCGGCCGGGTCGATGGTCCCGTCCGCCGCGGCGACCAATGCGCACATCGCCATGCTGGCATCGCGGAAGGCACCGCTCTTCAGGTCGTTTTTCTTGGCGTTCAGCTGGCCCTGCATCGTCTGGGCGGACTGACGCAGCTGGTTCCAGATCGGCACCTGGGCTCCCTCGCACGGTGACGTATCACTAGATGGTTCCTCGCAGGTCAACGCATGACCGCCCGGACATGCTCCCACCGGCTGGCCGAGGGTCAGGAACCGGCACCGCCGCGAACGCGGTTGAGCCGGTCCACCGCCGCCTGCGCGTCACCGATCGTGGCGAAGTCGACCGCGACGAACGTCGGGATCCGCCCGCGCTCCTGGCGACAATGCTGTGCCCGGGTGAACACGGTCTCGGCGGCGTTCGCGCCGAGGGCGGCACGGCGGCTGGGCGCGGCGGCGGTGAGCCAGTGGTTCATCAGGAGCAGCGAGGCACCGTCCACGCCCCGGTTGCGGGCGCAGGTCCGCAGATCCTCGGGTTTCTTCGCATCGAACGGAGTGTCCTCGGCGTACCGGTAGAAGCTGCGCAGGAACGTGCCCGGCAGGTCCTGCCGCTCGGTGAAGACCACCAGGCGTCGGCCCGAGGCAACCATCTCGCGCAGGGTCGGCCATCGGCCATGCGGATCCTCCGGCGGCGTCGTCACCATCCCCGCGAGGCCCGCGGCCGCCACGCCGCCGGCGATCTCGCTCGCCGGCACCTCATTATCCTGGATGATCAGCGTCACGACCTCGGTGGGATTGCGGTTCATCCAGTCCCGGACCCGAGTCAGCTCCGCCACGAAGTCGAGGGAGCCGAGCTGGCACAGGTCATGGCACAGCCAGGTGCCGGGGCGTTCCGACCGGGCGCCTCGCGTCAGCGGGGCGAGCGCGTCGCGGGTCGCGGGCGGCAGGGTCTGCAGATAAGCGTCGACCTGGGTCGGCGATGTCCAGTGGTGCACATCGAGCAGCAGGGCGCGCACCCCCAGGTCGAGCTGGTGCGTGATCGCCGGGTCCTGGGCAGGCCCGAGAAACCGGTCCTCGCTGGTGGCCATCGCGTTGTGGGTGGCCAGGTAGCTCACCTGGTCATAGCGCCGGTCGCATAGCGCCTGCTGGCTGTTGCAGAGCTTGCGGGCCTCGGCGGCGGCGCCGGGGAAGGCCGTCCAGGTCACGATGATCATCAGGGGCGCCGCGAGGGCGAACGCCGTGGCGACCCGGCGCCGCCGGCCGGTCCGGTTCCACCGGGCGGACACCGCGACGAGCCGCGACAATCCGT
Organism: Frankia sp. CoBUL1; assembly: GCF_978021245.1. NCBI lineage: Bacteria > Bacillati > Actinomycetota > Actinomycetes > Frankiales > Frankiaceae > Frankia > Frankia sp. CoBUL1. The sequence continues at coordinate 29,171 of NZ_CDXDOS010000003.1, read as the reverse complement.
AGCCGACCAGGCCGGCCACCAGCGTCCAGGCCACGATCCGCAGGAAGTCGCTCTCGAGCGTGCCGTAGGCGCGCGAGGAGAAGTCGACCAGCACTGCGCCGGCTCCCGGCGGCAGGGGCGACGACGGCCTGTCCAGCGAGGTCAGCGGATTCGGCAGCGCGATGCGCAGGACGACGCCGAGCAGCCCGGCACCAACGCCGGCGAGGACCACCGCACCGGTCGCGGCCCGGACCCGGGACACCCCCCGCAGCCCGGCCAGCACGACGATGCTGACCATGGCCGCCGTCATGATCAGGGCGAGCAGGAGGGAGACCCACACCAGGGTCGCGGCGACGTCGTGCAGCCGGTCGATCGCGACGATCATCGGCCGGTCACGCAGATCCGACAGGCGGACCCCGAGATCGAGGGTGGATCCGTGGAGATACGCCTGGAGCCGGCCGATGGCCGTCTCGTCGCCCCGGAAGACCTCCGGACCGACCAGCGCCAGCGCTCCGGCGATGTTGCCCGACCTCAGCAGGGCGCGCAGCGGAGCCTCGATGCGCGCCCGGGTGTCGGCGTCCACCCGGTCCAGCACCACGGGCAGGACGCGGTCGGTGTCCTGCGGGGAGAGCTCGATCGCGGGCAGGGACTTCGGCGGGCGCCCGGCGGCGATGTCGTCGAGCGCGGTGACGACATCGTGGGTGAACTCCTGCACGGTGGTGACCTGGTAGCTGGTGCCGGCACCCAGTTCACCGGCGACGTACCGGTTGGCCAGGCCCGAGATGTTGTCGAAGATCGGCCGGAGATCGACGGCGAGTTCGACGTCGTCCGTGTCGGCCCGCAGGTAGTCGACGATCCGGTTGATCTGCTCGTCGGTCATCGCCTGGATCGTCGACGGGGGCAGCACCGTGCGCAGGTTCGCGGTGACGAGGGAGCTGTCGACCGGGAGGCCGGCCAGCAACGTGTCGACCGCAGGATCGGGCAGTACCTGGGTGTAGACGCGGTCGAAGGCGTCGGCCCGGTTCAGCGACTGCGAGTAGAAGGCCGGGTTCAGCACGGTCCGCCACGCGGTGATGACGACGACCAGCGGCAGCCAGCAGAGCACGACGAGGGCGACGAGGGCGAGGCGCCCCCGCTCCCCTCCTCGGCGACCCATGGCCTACCGACAGACAGGCAGACCTGGCCGGGCCCGCAGACCCGGATGGGCCCGCAGACCCGGATGGGCGACGTCCGCCAGCATCTCCTCGATGCGGGCCGCAACCTCGTCCGGGCTGCCGGAACCGTCCACCGTGCGCAGCAGGCCACCCCGCTGGTAGTAGCGGCGCAATGGTGCGGTCTCCTGCTCGAAGACCTTCAACCGGCGACGGGCGGTGTCCTCCGCGTCGTCGACCCGGTCCTCGGTGCGGGACCGGCGCCGGATGCGGTCGAGCACCTCGTCGACGTCGACGACCGCGTCGAGCGGGCCGCAGGTCACCACGAGCATCCGGTCCAACGCCTCGGCCTGGGGGTAGGTCCGGGGGAACCCGTCGAACAGGAACCCCACCGCACAGTCGACGCCACTCTCGAGCCGGTCGGCGACGATGTCGAGCACGATCTCGTCGGGGACCAGCTCGCCCGCGCGGACGTAGCGCTCCGCGCGATGGCCCAGCGGCGTACCCGCGGCGATCTGCCGGTCGAACAGCCGACCGGTCGAGATCGAGGGGATGCCGTGCCGGGCGCTGATGCGAGCGCCCTGGGTTCCCTTGCCGGAGCCGGGTGGACCGAGCAGCACGAGCCTCATGGCACTGAACGGTACCGCCGCAGGTCACCAGGCCGGTCGGCGAGTCCGGTCAATCGCCGCGGATCCGGCATGGAGCAAGGCAGATCACATGAATCTTCGGCCGAAAAGTGCTCCGATGTTCCGGCCGCACGCCGGGGCCGGCAGGCTCCCGGTCAGCGACGCGTCGGCGTGATGGGCTCGGGCAGGTCCGTCCTGCCCATCAGCCAGCGGTCGGTGGCGGCGGCCGCGGCACGTCCCTCGGCGATCGCCCAGACAATCAGCGACTGCCCGCGTCCCATGTCCCCGGCGACGAACACGCCGGGGACCGAGGAGGCCCACCCGGCGTCGCGCGCCACGTTGCCGCGCGCGTCCAGCTCCACCCCGAGATCGGTCAGCAGGCCGGACTGTTCCGGACCGGTGAACCCCATGGCGAGCAGCACCAGCTGGCAGGGCAGCTTGGTGTCGGTACCCTCGACCTTCTCGAACTTCCCGCCGACGAGGCGCACCTCGTGCATGCGCAGCGCCCGCACGTTGCCGTCCTCGTCACCGAGGAAGCGCTCGGTGGAGACGGCGAAGACCCGCTCGCCGCCCTCCTCGTGCGCGCTGGAGACCCGGTAGATGATCGGGTACGACGGCCACGGGTTGGCCGGGGCCCGCAGCTCCGGCGGCCGGGGCATGATCTCGAGCTGGTGCACGGAGAGCGCGCCCTGGCGGTGGGAGGTGCCCAGGCAGTCCGCGCCCGTGTCACCGCCGCCGATGATGACCACGTTCTTGCCCTTGGCGGAGATGGGCGACTCGGGCAGGTCCCCCTGCGCGACCCGGTTCGCGGGCACCAGGAACTCCATCGCCAGCTGGATGCCACCCAGCTGGCGGCCGGGAACGAGCAGGTCCCGGCCGACCGTCGATCCCCCGGCGAGGACCACCGCGTCGTGGGAGGAACGCAGCTCGTCCGCGGAGATGTCGAGGCCGACGTTGCAGGACGTGACGAACGACGTGCCCTCGGCCGCCATCTGCGCGAGCCGGCAGTCCAAGACCCGCTTCTCCATCTTGAACTCGGGGATGCCGTAGCGGAGCAGGCCGCCGATCCGGTCGGCCCGTTCATAGACCACGACCTCGTGGCCGGCCCGGGTGAGCTGCTGGGCGGCGGCGAGACCGGCCGGGCCGGAGCCCACGACCGCCACCCGCTTGCCGGTACGCAGCGACGGCGGAACCGGGACCACGGTGCCGTCGGCCCAGGCGCGGTCGATGATGCTGACCTCGACCTGCTTGATGGTCACCGGATCGTCGCCGATGCCGAGCACGCAGGCCGCCTCGCACGGCGCCGGGCACAGCCGCCCGGTGAACTCGGGGAAGTTGTTCGTCGCATGCAGCCGCTCGATGGCGTCCACCCAGTCGCCGCGCCGGGTCAGGTCGTTCCATTCCGGAATGATGTTCCCGAGCGGACAGCCCTCGTGACAGAACGGGATGCCGCAGTCCATGCACCGACTGGCCTGCGTGCGCAGATGCTCCTCGGGGAACGACTCGTACACCTCACGCCAGTCGGTGATCCTGACGTCCACGGGACGGCGCTTCGGCAGCTCCCTGCGGTGCTTGAGGAAGCCGGTCGGGTCAGCCATGCCGCTCCTGTCGGGTCCGTGCGATCGCGATGATGGTCGGGTCGTGCTTGGCGGCCCGGTCAGCCACGAGCCGCCGCCATGATGACCTCGTCGGCGACGAGCCCCTGCTCCTGCGCCTGCCGGATGGCGGTCAGCACCCGCTTGTAGTCCCGTGGCATCACCTTACGGAACGACCCGCGCACGGTGTCCCAGTCGGTGTACAGCCGGGCGGCCACCGTCGAACCGGTCTCCCGGCGGTGCCGGACGAGCAGGTCCCGCACGATCGTCTCGTCGGCGTCGTCCAGCGCCTCGACGTCCACCATCTCGGTGTTGATCCGCGCCTCGACCGGGTCGTACAGGTAGGCCACGCCGCCGCTCATGCCCGCGGCGAAGTTGCGCCCGATGGCCCCGAGCACCAGCACGGTGCCGCCGGTCATGTACTCGCAGCCGTGGTCGCCGACCCCCTCGACCACCGCGGTCGCCCCGGAGTTGCGCACGCAGAACCGCTCGCCGACGATTCCGCGGAAGAACGCCTCGCCGCCCGTCGCCCCGTAGAGCAGGACGTTACCGGCGACGATGTTCTCCTCGGCCCGCAGCGGGGACTCCTTCGGCGGGAAGACGAAGATCTTGCCGCCGGACAGGCCCTTGCCGGCGTAGTCATTCGCGTCGCCCTCGAGGGTCAGTGTCATGCCGCGGGGCGCGAAGGCGCCGAAGCTCTGCCCCGCGGAGCCGGTGAACCGCAGCTGGATCGTGTCGTCGGGCAGCCCCGCCGCGCCGAAGCGCTTCGTCACCTCGTAGCCGAGCATGGTGCCCACGGTCCGGTTGACGTTGCGGATCGGCATCTCCAGCCAGACCGGCCGGCCGTCGTCGAGCGCTCCCTCGCACAGCTGGATCAGCGAGTTGTCCAGCGCCTTGTCCAACCCGTGGTCCTGGCTGGACGTGCAGTTCAGCGAGCCGCCGAAGGGCCGCTCCGGGGTGTGCAGCAACGGGGTGATGTCGAGGCCGGAGGCCTTCCAGTGGTCGACGGCGGCGCGGGCGTCGAGCAGGTCGACCCGGCCGACCGCCTCCTGCAGGCTGCGGAAGCCCAGCGCGGCGAGGTAAGTGCGCACCTCCTCGGCGATGAAGGTGAAGAAGGCCTCGACGAACTCGGGCCTGCCGGTGAACCGCCTGCGCAGTTCCGGGTTCTGGGTCGCCACACCGACCGGACAGGTGTCGAGATGGCAGACGCGCATCATCACGCAGCCGGCAACCACCAGCGGGGCGGTGGCGAAACCAAACTCCTCGGCCCCCAGCAGCGCCCCGACGATGACGTCGCGGCCGGTCTTCAGCTGCCCGTCGACCTGCACGACGATGCGGTCGCGCAGGCCGTTGAGCAGCAGCGTCTGCTGGGTCTCGGCCAGCCCCAGCTCCCAGGGGGCACCCGCGTGCTTCAGCGAGGTCAGCGGCGAGGCGCCCGTCCCGCCGTCGTGCCCGGAGATCAGCACCACATCGGCGTGCGCCTTGGAGACCCCGGCGGCGACCGTGCCGACGCCGACCTCGGCGACCAGCTTGACGTGCACCCGGGCCTTGGGATTGGCGTTCTTCAGGTCGTGGATGAGCTGGGCGAGGTCCTCGATCGAGTAGATGTCATGGTGCGGCGGCGGGGAGATGAGCCCGACACCGGGCGTCGAGTGCCGCGTCTTCGCGATCCACGGGTAGACCTTGTGGCCAGGAAGCTGCCCCCCCTCGCCGGGCTTCGCCCCCTGGGCCATCTTGATCTGGATGTCGTCGGCGTTGGCGAGGTACTCGCTGGTCACCCCGAACCGGCCGCTGGCGACCTGCTTGACCGCGGAGCGGCGCAGGTCCCCGTTCGCGTCCGGCGTGAACCGCTCCGCGTCCTCGCCGCCCTCGCCGGTGTTCGACTTCCCGCCGAGCCGGTTCATGGCGATAGCCAGCGTCTCGTGCGCCTCGGCGCTGATCGAGCCGTAGGACATGGCGCCGGTCGCGAACCGCTTGACGATCTCCGAGGCCGGCTCGACCTCCTCGATCGGCACCGGCGTGCGCACCCCGGTACGCAGCTCGAACAGACCCCGCAGCGTCGCGTTCTCCCGGGACAGACCATCGACCCGGGCGGTGTACTTCTGGAAGGTCTCGTACTGCCGGGTACGGGTGGCGTGCTGGAGCAGGAAGACGGTCTCCGGGTTGAACAGGTGCAGCTCACCCTCGCGGCGCCACTGGTACTCGCCGCCGACCTCGAGCGTGCGGTGCGCGTGCTCGGAGGCGATCGGCGGATAGGCCCGCCGGTGCCGCGCTGCCACCTCCGCCGCGATGACGTCGAGTCCGATGCCGTCGAGGCGCGACGGGGTACCCGCGAAATAGGCGTCGATCAGTTCCTGGGACAGCCCGATCGCCTCGAAGACCTGGGCACCGGTGTAGCTCGCCACCGTCGAGATGCCCATCTTGGACATCACCTTCAGCACGCCCTTGCCGAGCGCCTTGATCATGTTCTCCTCGGCCTGCTCCCGGGACACCCCGACGATCTCGCCCTCGGCGATGAGGCTGTCGATCGACTCGAATGCCAGGTACGGGTTGACCGCCGCGGCGCCGTAGCCGGTGAGCAGCGCGATGTGGTGCACCTCACGGGCGTCACCGCACTCGACGATGAGGCCGACCTTCGTCCTGGTCCGCTCCCGGATCAGGTGGTGGTGCACGGCGGCGGTCAGCAGCAGCGACGGGATCGGGGCCTTGCGCGTGTCGGAGTCCCGGTCAGAGAGCACGACGATGCGGGCACCGTCGGCGATGGCCTCGCTGACCCCGGCGCAGATTTCCGCCAGCCGGGCGGCGAGCGCCGCGCCGCCCCCGTCGACGTCATACAGGCCACGGACCGTCACCGAGGCGAAGCCGGGCATGTCACCGTCGTCGTTGATGCCGATGATCTTCGAAAGCTGGCTGCTGCTGATCACCGGATAGGGCAGGTGCACCATCCGGCAGGACGCCGGGGACGGCGCGAGCAGGTTGCCCTCCGGGCCGAGCACCCGGCCCAGGCTCGTCACCAACTCCTCGCGGATCGCGTCCAGCGGCGGGTTGGTGACCTGCGCGAACAACTGGGTGAAATAGTCGAACAGCAGCCGGGGACGGCTGGAGAGCACCGCCACCGGCGTGTCGGTGCCCATCGAGCCGATCGGCTCCGCGCCCGTGCGCGCCATCGGCGCGACGAGCACGCGCAGCTCCTCCAGCGTGTAGCCGAACACCTGCTGGCGACGCAGCACCGAGGAGCGCCCGTAGAGGAGCTGCTCCCGCTCGGGCAGGTCGTCCAGCTCGATCAGACCGGCGTGCAGCCACTCCGCGTACGGCGCCGCGTTCGCGAGCTCGGACTTGATCTCCTCGTCGCTGACGATGCGCCCCTCGGCGGTATCCACCAGGAACATCCGCCCCGGCTGGAGCCGGCCTTTCTGCACCACCTTGTGCGGCGGGATGTCGAGCACGCCCACCTCGGAGGCCATCACGACCAGGCCGTCGTCGGTGGCCCAGTACCGCGAGGGCCGCAGCCCGTTACGGTCGAGCACCGCCCCGATGACCGTCCCGTCGGTGAACGCGATGGAGGCCGGGCCGTCCCACGGCTCCATCAGCGTGGAGTGGAACTGGTAGAAGGCGCGCGGTGCCGGGTCCATCTCGGTGTGGTTCTCCCACGCCTCGGGGATCATCATCAGCACCGCGTGCGGCAGGCTGCGACCGCCCAGGTACAGCAGTTCCAGGACCTCGTCGAAGCTCGCCGAATCGCTCGCCCCGTCCGCGCAGACGGGGAACAGCCGGGAGAGGTCACCGGAGATCAGGTCGCTGGCGAGCAGCGCCTCGCGGGCCCGCATCCAGTTCCGGTTCCCGCGGACAGTGTTGATCTCCCCGTTGTGGGCGACGAACCGGTACGGGTGCGCCAGCGGCCAGCTCGGGAAGGTGTTCGTGGAGAACCGGCTGTGCACCAGCGCGATGGCACTGGTGAACCGGGGGTCGTCGAGGTCGGGAAAGTAGACCGAGAGCTGGTGGGTGGTGAGCATCCCCTTGTAGACCAGGGTCCGCGACGACAGCGACGCCAAGTAGACGCCGGTCTCCCGGCGGATCCGCTTGCGGGCGCAGAACGCCCGACGTTCGAGGTCGGCCTGGTCGAACCCGTCCCCCGCGCCGCCCTCAACCGGACCGGCGGCGGGCAGACTACCGGGCAATGCGAGGAACAGCTGCCGCATCCGCGGCTCAACCTCGTGGGCGGCGTGCCCGATGATGTGGCTGACGACCGGCACCTCACGCCAGCCGAGGACCCGCAGCCCCTCCTGGCGGACGATGCGGCTGATGGTGCGCACGGCTTCGTCCCGCTCCCCCGAGACCTGCGGCAGGAAGGCGATCCCGACGGCGTAACGCCCCGGGGCGGGCAGCGTGAAGTCGACGACGTCACGCAGGAACAGGTCGGGGACCTGCACCAGGATGCCGGCTCCGTCGCCGGTGTCCGGGTCGCTGCCCGAGGCACCCCGGTGGTCGAGGTTACGCAGCACGGTCAGGCCCTGCTCGACCAGCTCGTGACTGCGCCTGCCGTGTACATCGACGACGAAGCCGACGCCACAGGCATCGTGTTCGAAGGTGGGGTCGTAAAGACCTTGCGCACTCGGCATCCGGCGAAGTCCTGTCCATCTTCAGGGGCTGAAGGGGGTGCGGACAACGCTGTCCGAGTGGTGTGACGGCACGGCGACGCTGGCCCGGCGCCCCGTGTCTCTACCGAGTGTGCCACGCGGCCCGCTCATGCGCCGCGATCAAATATGTCCAGGAGATCACCGCCAGATGACGTCATACCTCCCCGCCCGGCCTCGGTCACTACAAGTAGGGGAAGGTCGACGGTCCAGCCGACGCCCGGGGCCCCGCCGGAGACGGCGTCTCAGGCGTCTCCGGCGTCTCATCAGGGCAGCTGCGGCTCCTCCGGCGGAACGGCCGCGGCCGACGTGTGCCCACCGCTCGCCGGCAATCTCGTCGCCAGGCCGCGGCTCTGCTGCGAACCAGCCGGTACGGCGGTGGTGGTGGTGGCGGCGGTGGTGGTGGCGGTGGTCGGCCCGGAGGCATCGGGCACCGCGGCATCGGGCACCGACCCGGCGGAACCAGGATCGGCCTGATCGGGACCAGCCGGATCAGGATCGACCGAATCGGGACCAGCCGAATCGGGACCGGCCGCCCGCTGGTCGGCGGTACCGGCAGTCGTCACCGTGGACCGCGCCGCGGGCCGGGAACGGGCGATTCCGAGGGCCTCCTGCTCCTCCCTGGACAGATTCGGATCCACGGGACTGCGGGTGACCGCCAGCGCCAGCAACGCCCCCAGACAGACAACGATCGAGGTCCAGATGTTGACCCGCAGCCCGAGGATCTGGTTCGCCGTGTCGATGCGCAGCATCTCGATCCACAACCGGCCGAACGTGTAGAGCGCGACGTAGAGGCAGAACAGCTTGCCGCGGCCGAGCCGGTGCCGCCGATCGACGACCAACAGGATCCCGGCCACCACCAGGTTCCACAGGCACTCGTAGAGGAAGGTCGGCTGATAGGTGGACACGCCGGGGATGATCTGGTGCTTCTCGTCGATGCGCACCGCCCAGGGCAGGGTGCTCGCCTTGCCGTACAGCTCCTGGTTGAACCAGTTGCCCCAGCGTCCGATCGCCTGGGCCAGGATGATGCCCGGCGCCGCGGCGTCGCCGAACAGGGCGAGGCTGATGCCGTAGCGCCGGGTCGCCAGCCACGCGCCGAAGGCCCCGCCCGCGATGGCGCCCCAGATACCCAGCCCGCCGTTCCAGATCTTGATGACGTCCAGCACGTTGCCGTCCCGGCCGAAATAGACGGCCGGAGTGCTGACCACGTGGTAGACGCGGGCGCCGACGATGCCGAACGGGACGGCCCAGTAGGCGACCTCGCTGGCCACCATGGGATCCATGCCGCGGGCGCGCAGCCTTCTTCCCGTCACGAATACGGCGACGAAGACGCCAATAATGATCATCAAGGCGTAGGCACGCAGCGGCACCGGCCCGAGATGCACCACGCCACGCGATGGGCTGGGAATAGCGGCGAGAACCACGGTCGCCAGGCTATCCCGTGGACCCGTCCATCACGCGCGGGGTGCCCCGGCCACGTGTCGCACAGTCACGTGTCTCGCTCGGTGCGCGGCGGGGTGATATATGCGGCGCTCGATGCGGGCAATACTCGATGTGGGCGACAGATGTGACGGCCGGGTCGGGACGGCCGGGAGTTCACGCCGAAACGGGAGCGCGCACCCCTCCGGCGAGTTCCGCGGCGAGCCGACGGATTCCGGCGAGGCCCGCTGAGGCGCCGGCTCCGGAACGTTCCGCCTCAAGCAGGACCTTCACCAGCGCGGAGCCGACGATCACACCGTCGGCGAAGCCCGCGACCTCGGCGGCCTGCGCCGCGGTGCTCACCCCGAGCCCCACCGCCACCGGGAGCTCGGTGGCGGACCGCACCCGGGCGACCAGATCGGCCGCCCGTTCGCCGACCGCCGCCCGGGTCCCGGTGACACCCATCAGCGAGGCGGCATAGACGAAGCCGCGCGCGACGCCGGCGACCAGCCGGAGACGGGTGTCCGAGGAGCTGGGAGCGACGAGGAACACCGGGGCCAGGCCGTGCGCGGCGCACGCGTCGAGCCAGGGCCCGGCCTCCTCGGGCGGCAGGTCCGGAGTGATTGCCCCGGCGCCCCCGGCGGCGGCCAGATCGGCCGCAAACGAGGCCGCGCCGTAGCGGTCGATCGGGTTCCAGTAGGACATGACCAGGGCCGGGGCCCCCGTCGCGGCGACGGCCTCGACGGTGCGGATCACGTCCCGCGTCGTGACCCCGCCGCGCAGGGCCGCATCCGCCGCGTCCTGGATCACCGGACCATCCATGGTGGGGTCGGAGTAGGGCAGGCCGACCTCAACAACGTCGACTCCCACCGCCACCATGGCCCGCATGGCCTCGATCGCCCCGTCCACCGTCGGGAATCCCGCGGGCAGATAGCCGACCAGCACCGACCGCCCCTCCTCGCGAGCCGCCGCGAACACTGCGTCCAACCGACTCTGCACCGTGCGTCCGTTCCGTCGAGCCCGAGGGCCTTTATGGCCTGTCTGTCCTGCGCGTTCTGTGCGTCCCGTCTTGGTTGCTGCCGGTCCCGAGACAGGGTCCCTCAGGGTCCCTCAGGCCGGTCGCGCCGGACCGCCGACGGCATCGGCCTCGTCGAGGAGGTCGAACCAGCGGGCGGCGGTGTCGACGTCCTTGTCCCCCCGACCGGAGCAGTTGACGACGACAAGCGTGCCCGGACCGAGCTTCCGGGCGACGTCGAGGGCACCCGCGAAGGCGTGCGCGCTCTCGATCGCGACCAGGATGCCCTCGGTACGGGCCACCAGCGCGAGCGCCTCCATCGCGGCAGTGTCGTCCACGACCCGATAGCTCGCCCGACCGGTCTCGTGCAGCAGGGCATGCTCGGGGCCGATGCCAGGGTAGTCCAGACCCGCCGAGATCGAGTGGGAGACCTGGGTCTGCCCGAACTCGTCCTGCAGCAGGAACGTCCGCATGCCGTGCAGCACGCCCGCGGAACCGCCGGCGATCGCCGCGGCGTGCCGACCGGTGGCGACCCCGTCCCCCCCGGCCTCGCAGCCGATCAGCGCGACCTCGACGTCGGGGATGAACGGGTGGAAGATGCCCATCGCGTTCGAGCCGCCACCGACGCAGGCGACGACGGCGTCGGGCAGTCGGCCGACACGGTCGAGCACCTGGGCGCGCGCCTCGACCCCGATGATCCGCTGGAAGTCGCGGACCAGCATCGGGAACGGATGCGGGCCCATCACCGACCCGATGCAGTAATGGGTCGTGTCAACGGTGGCCACCCAGTCGCGCATGGCCTCGTTGATGGCGTCCTTCAAGGTTCGGCTGCCGGAGGTGACCGCGACGACCTCGGCGCCGAGCAGGCGCATCCGGGCGACGTTGAGGGCCTGCCGGCGGGTGTCCTCCTCGCCCATGTAGACGACGCAGTCCAGGCCGAGCAGGGCGCAGGCGGTGGCCGTGGCAACACCGTGCTGACCGGCTCCGGTCTCGGCGATAACCCGGGTCTTGCCCATCCGCCGGGTCAGCAGGCACTGCCCGAGAACATTATTGATCTTGTGGGAACCGGTGTGCGCGAGATCCTCACGCTTGAGCAGGATGCGGGCACCGCCAACGTGCGCGGTGAGCCGGTGGGCGTCGGTGAGCGGAGTGGGCCGGCCCGCGTAGCTCGCCAGCAGCCCGTCCAGTTCCGCGGTGAAGCCGGGATCCACCCTGGCCGCCGCGTAGGCTGCGGTGAGCTCGTCCAGCGCCGCCATGAGGGCCTCGGGGACGAAGCGACCACCGAAACGCCCGAAGTGCCCCGAAGAGTCCGGGAACGCCTGCCAGCTCGATGCGTCCGGACGGACCAGACCGGAGCCCGACGGCGTCCCGGTTCCGGCGGCCGCGGGGCGAACTGACTCGGCAGCGGTTCGGATGGTCACGGTGCGACTGTATAGGGCCGAGCCCCGGATACCAGGGCACGGGCACCAGGGCACGGGCGCCGGTGGCCTCAGCGCCCGACCCGGGCCGCCGGATGCGCGCCGGCCGCCACCAGATCGGCGACCGTCTGACGAGGATCGCCGGTGACGGCTGCCTCGCCGACCAGTACCACGTCCGCCCCCGCGGCGGCGTAGGCGAGCAGATCGTGCGGCCCCCGGATGCCGGACTCGGCGACCGCGAGCACTTCCGGGGGCACCATCGGCGCGAGCCGGGCGAAGGTGCTCCGATCGATCTTCAGCGTGTGCAGGTCGCGGGCGTTCACCCCGACCAGTTGGGCGCCGGCGTCCAGCGCCCGCAGCATCTCCGCCTCGTCGTGCACCTCGACCAGCGCCGTCATGCCCAGGGACTCGATCCGCTCGCGCAGGCCGACGAGCCGCGGCTGGTCCAGCGCCGCGACGATGAGCAGGACGATGTCCGCCCCGTGCGCCCGGGCCTCGAAGACCTGGTAGGGCGACACGATGAAGTCCTTGCGCAGCAGCGGGACGTCCACCGCGCGACGCACGGCGTCGAGGTCGGCCAGGGAGCCACCGAAGCGCCGTTGCTCGGTCAGGACACTCACCGCGGCGGCGCCCGCCGCCTCGTACTCGGTGGCGAGGGCAGCGGGGTCGGTGATGGTCGCCAGCTCCCCCTTCGAGGGGGAACGGCGCTTCACCTCGGCAATCACCGAGACCCGGGAGTCCCGGAAGACGGCAAGCGCGTCCTTCGGGTCGGGAACGCGTTCCACCCGCCGCTTGAGATCTGCCAGAGAGGTCTGTTGCTCGCGGGCGGCAAGATCGATCCCGACCCCGTCGAGGATCTCGGTGAGAACGCTCATCGCCCCGCGCTCGCGACTGTCGCGGTCATGCCGCCGATGGTAGGCCAGGCAGGCACGGTGTGCCCGGCGCCCCCACATGCGGCTACGATCCACGACTCCACATAGTTGACTTTCCCGTGAGGAATCGGGTAGCAGCCCGAACACACCCATCTTCACGGACGCTGCACTGTCAGCCACTTCGGATCCGCCTGCACCGATCAGCTACGGTCCGCAATCGATCTTGCGTCGTGAGCCCGTTGACAGAGTAACGCGACGAGGCCGGTGAACCACCGTGTGCAGAGGCACCACCGGGTTACCACCTCGATCGCCGGGCGACGACATCACGAGATCCGGCCGGCCGCACGACGGGTTCTCGGGATCGGCTGCCGCGACGCGCCGCGCGCACTCGGGACCGCCGCGCCTTCGCCGACCGGAAACACGCATGGCACGCCGCACATGTCCTCGGGCGGACCCGAACCCTCGGGCGGACCCGGGCAGCACCCCAGGGACAGCGTGGCGGGCTGGCGTCGATCGTCGGCACCCCCTACGCTCAAACATGAGTTCGATACCAAGGAGAGTTCCGATGGACAGCCGCCCCCTCTCGTCCCCCCTCGGCGCCGCCCGGGTGCCCGCGGCGCGCGACGCCCCGGGTGCGCACCGGCGGCTCCGCCTCGAGCCCGAGCTCGCCGAGCAACTCGACGAGCTGTCCCGCTGCCTGATCCGGATGGACGCCGTCATGATGATGCTCGAAGCCGACCTGGACCGCCGGGCACTGGCTCTCACGGAGCTAGTCGACCCGTTTCCCGACCTCCCACCCGCGGACCTGGCGCCCGCCGACCCGCTGGCCGGTGGCGCTCCCGGTTCCGGCTGGCCGGCCCGCCAAGCCGGGCGTCGCGGAGACGCCAGGTGATCAGGTCGGGTCGTGGCCCCGCTCGATCGCGTCCCAGGCGTCGGCCGGAGTGGCATCGCGGGCCTGGTAGCGGCCGGACATTGCGGGCCATGACCGGCCGCGCAGGACGACGAGGGCGCCGCCGAGGATGAGCAGCAGCCCGCCCGCAAACGACAGCCAGGGAGCGATCGTCTGGCTGACGTCATCGATCCGCGCCTGGCCACCGGGCACGAGCTGGCGGACCTGATCGGTCTCGCGCAGCGTCGGGAGTGGATCCCAGCCGATGCGTCCGGCCACGTAGGCGATACCGGTCCCGGCTGCCGCGGTGAGCACACCGATGACCAGCCGCCCGATGCGCCGGGTGGCCACGATCGCCACGGCCGCGGCAAGCCCGACCAGGGCGAGAGCGGTCGCCGTCGATGCGAGCGCCCCGCCGGTCCAGTGCACGGCGAGTGGCGCTGCGACGGCGCCGCCGTCCGCCCCACCGCGGGGCCCGCTCACCCGGGCGGACACCCAGGTCGCACCGCCCGACACGAGCACGACGCCGGCACCGAGCAGACATCCCAGCACCGCGAGGGTGCGTTCCCGGTGGCCGCGTCGCATCGCCTCGACCGCGTGCACATCGCCTCCGGGACGGTAGCCCGGCGAAGGCGGCTCCGCGGTGCCGGCCCGGTCGCGCGGGGAGGATGGGCGCCCCGCGGGGGGGAACCCCGCGGCCGTCATGACGGCGGTCGCAACGACTCGGCGACCTCGACGGCGCGCAGGACGGCGGCGGCCTTCGCGCGGCTTTCCAGATCCTCGGTGTCGGGATCGGAATCCGCGACGATGCCGGCTCCGGCCTGAACGTAGGCCATACCGTCACGCATCACTGTGGTGCGGATCGCGATCGCGGTGTCCAGATCACCGCCGAAGTCCAGGTAGCCGACCACGCCCCCGTACAGGCCCCGCCGGGTCGGCTCCAGCTCGTCGATGACCTCCATCGCCCGCACCTTGGGCGCCCCCGAGAGCGTCCCCGCCGGAAACGTCGCGGCCAGCACGTCCACGGCGCTGCGGTCCGGAGCCACCTCACCGATCACCGTGGAGACAATGTGCATGATGTGCGAGAACCGTTCGATGGCCGCGAACTCGACGACCCGGACCGAACCGGGGTTGCAGACCCGCCCGAGGTCGTTGCGGACCAAGTCGACCAGCATCACGTGCTCGGAGCGTTCCTTCGGATCCGCGAGAAGCTCCGCCGCAAGCTCGGCGTCCTGTTCGGGAGTGCCTCCCCGGGGCCGGCTGCCCGCGATGGGATGCAGCAACGCCCGGCGGCCGGTGACCTTGACGTGCGCCTCCGGGGAGGATCCGACGACGTCGTGGTCGGCGAAACGCAGCAGGTACATATAGGGACTCGGATTCGAGGTCCGCAGCACCCGGTAGACGTCGAGCGCATCCGCGGTCGTCCGCCGTTCGAAGCGCTGCGAGACGACGATCTGGAAGCACTCGCCGGCACGGATCTCCTCGATGGCCCGCTCGACCGCGGTCTGGAAGGCACCGGGAGGCGTGGCGGAGACGAAGTCGCCGACCCCCGCGGCGGTGCCCGCCGTGGTCGCCACGGTCGGCTCGTTCCACTTCGCGAGATCGCTGGTCATGGCCTCCAGCCGGGCCACCGCGTCGTCGTAGGCGGCGTCCAGGTCGATCCCGGCCGGGTGTGCGGCGGCGTCCGCGTCCCCACCGGTGGTGCCGGTGGCGCCTGCGTCACCGGCACCATTCCCGCAGCCGGTGAAGACGTTGGCTACCAGCAGGCAGGAACCATCCCGATGGTCCAGCACAGCGAGATCGGTGGTGAGCAGCATGCGCAACTCGGGAAGGCCGAGGTCGTCGACGGCGTGCGCGGGGAGCCGCTCGATGCGGCGCACGATGTCGTAGCCGAGATAGCCGACCAGACCACCCATGAGCGGAGGGGCCTGTGGGCTGTTCGAGGCCTGCAGGGTGCTCTCCACCGCACGCAGGATGTCGAGCGGGTCACCGTCGACCGGCACTCCGGGAGGCGGCGCACCGTCCACCCACACCGCCTGCCCGTCGCGCTCGGTCAGCGTCGCCGCGGCCCGCACACCGATGAACGAACACCGCGACCACACCCCGCCATGCTCCGCCGATTCCAGCAGGAACGTCCCGGGGCCGCCGGCGAGCTTGCGGTAGACGCCGACGGGCGTCTCCCCGTCGGCGAGCAGCCGACGGGTGACGGCGACGACCGGATGCGCTGCCGCCGCGGCCCGGAACTCCTCCCGGCCGGGGATGATCTGCCCGGTCGTCATCGGTCCGCACCGGCCTTGCTCACGCCGGCCCTGTCCACGCCAGCGTGGACACCGGCGGCACCGGAAACGCTGGCGGCACCGGAGAGGTCGCGGGGCCGGGCGGTATCCGCGGCCTCGACGGTCACCGTGGGCAGAAGATTGCCGTCGAAGCAGGTCCGCGTGCCCGTGTGGCAGGCCGGGCCCACCTGGTCCACCCGGACGAGGACGGTGTCCCCGTCGCAGTCGAGTGCGACCGACCGCACCCATTGCCGGTGCCCGCTGGTCTCCCCCTTGACCCAGTACTCCGCGCGGCTGCGGCTCCAGTACGTGGCCCGGCCCGTGGTGAGGGTCCGGTGCAGCGCCTCGTCGTCCATCCACCCGAGCATCAGCACCTCACCGGTGTCGTACTGCTGGGCGACGGCGGGAAACAGGCCCGCGTCGTTGCGGCGCAGCCTACGGGCGATGGCGGGATCCAGAGCGGAAGGGCGAACGGTCACCCCACCATTCTGCTCGCGCTGCTCGCGCCCGGCGCCGCAACGGTGCCGGGCGACGGGCCGTCCGCCGGTCCCGTCCCGACCGACCCCCCGCCGCCCAGGACCGGCGCAGGCGCTGGTACACGCCGCGCATCGCGATCAGATCCCGGCGCGGACCGCGCTGGACGATCCGTCCGGCGTCCACGACGACGACGTCCTGTGCCGCCTCGGCCGTCGGCGCCCCGCCGGCGGACGCGCCTGGTCAGCGCACGGGTACACCCGCGCCGCGCAGCACCGTCTTCACCTCGCCGATGCGCAGCTGCCCGAAGTGGAACACGCTCGCCGCGAGCACCGCGTCCGCGCCCGCGTCGATCGCCGGCGCGAAGTGAGCCAGGTCGCCGGCCCCGCCGCTGGCGATCACCGGGACGTCGACCTCGGCACGCACCGCGCAGATCATCTCCAGGTCGTAGCCGTCCCGTGTGCCGTCGGCATCCATCGAGTTGAGCAGGATCTCCCCGGCGCCGAGCTCGACCACCCGCGCCGTCCAGGCCACCGCGTCGATGCCGGTGCCCTTGCGGCCGCCGTGCGTCGTGACCTCGAAGCGCGGACCGTCGGGACCGGGTGAGCGCCGGGCGTCCACCGAGATGACGATGCACTGGTTACCGAACCGGTGGGCGCACTCGCGCACCAGCTCGGGCCGGGCCACCGCCGCCGTGTTGATGCCGACCTTGTCGGCCCCCGCCCGCAGCAGGCGGTTCACGTCGTCGACCGAGCGGACCCCGCCACCCACGGTCAGCGGGATGAACACCTGTTCGGCGGTCCGCCGCACGATGTCGTAGGTGGTCTCCCGATCGCCGCTGGACGCGGTGATGTCGAGGAACGTCAGCTCGTCGGCACCCTCGGCGTCGTAGAGGCGCGCCATCTCGACCGGGTCGCCGGCGTCGCGCAGGTCCGTGAAGTTCACGCCCTTCACGACCCGGCCGGCGTCGACGTCAAGGCAGGGAATCACCCGAACCGCGACACTCATCGACCCACCGCACCCGCACATCCGTTTCCGATATTCCCGATATTCCCGATATTCCCGGCAACGGCCAGGGCCTCGGGCAACGTGAAGGCGCCGGCGTAGAGCGCCTTGCCGATGATCGCGCCCTCCACTCCGGGCACCACGGCGATCGCGGTGAGGTCGTCGAGCGTGGCCACGCCGCCGCTGGCGACCACCGGCCGGCTGGTGGCCGCGGTCACGGAGCGCAGGAGCTCGACGTTCGGCCCGGTGAGCGTGCCGTCCCGGCGCACATCCGTCACCACGTACCGGGCGCAGCCGTCGGCGTCGAGGCGGGCGAGCACATCGAACAGCTCGCCACCGTCCCGCGTCCAGCCCCGGGCCGACAGTGTGGTCCCCCGGACGTCGAGACCGACCGCGATACGGTCACCGACCCGGTCGATGGCCCGGCGGACCCAGTCGGGATCCTCGAGCGCAGCCGTGCCGATGTTGACCCGGGCCGCGCCGGTGGCCAGCGCCGCGTCAAGCGATGCGTCGTCGCGGATGCCGCCGGAGAGCTCGACG
The DNA here is from genome assembly GCF_978021245.1 of Frankia sp. CoBUL1. Classification (NCBI taxonomy): domain Bacteria; kingdom Bacillati; phylum Actinomycetota; class Actinomycetes; order Frankiales; family Frankiaceae; genus Frankia; species Frankia sp. CoBUL1. The sequence goes on along the minus strand of NZ_CDXDOS010000003.1, from coordinate 11,278 downwards.
GCCACGTCCACCGCGCGTACCACCTCGGCGATGAGCTCCCGATTCGACCCCCGGCCGAAGGCAGCGTCGAGATCGACCAGGTGGATCCACTCGGCGCCGTCGCGCTGCCAGGTCAGCGCCGCCTCCCGCGGGTCGCCGTACGAGGTCTCGGAACCGGCCTCGCCCTGGACGAGTCGGACGGCCCTGCCGTCGGCCACGTCCACGGCGGGCAGCAGAGTAAGCGTCACATCGGCCACCCTACGGTCCGGCGGGGCGCTGGAGCCGCCCTAATTACAGGACATCCGCATTACAGGACATCCGCCCTCGCGTTCACGCTCACTCAGACCAGGGCTCACTCAGACCAGGGCTCGCTCAGAACAGGCTGCCGAGCCAGTTCGCCAGCAGATGCGCTCCGGCATCCCCGGACTTCTCCGGGTGGAACTGGGTCGCGGCGAGCGCACCCCGTTCGACGGCGGCGGCGAACGGCTCGCCGTGCTCCCCCACGGTGTCCCCGGCGGCCGGATCGGCCTTCGCCGCGTACGAGTGGACAAAGTAGAACCGCGTGCCCGCGGGCAGTCCGGCGAACAGGATCGATCCGGCGGGCGGCGCCACAGTGTTCCAGCCCATGTGCGGCAGGATGTCGGCGGCGAGCCGGCGGACCTCGCCAGGGATCACGCCGAGCCCGACCGTCCGCACCCCGTGCTCGTCACCGAGCTCGTACAGCACCTGCATCCCGACGCAGATCCCGAGCACGGGCCGTCCCGCCGCTACCCGCTCCCGCACCACGGGCGCGGCGCCCACGGCGTCGATGCCTGCCATACAGGCCGCATAGGCGCCCACGCCCGGTACGACCAGGCCCGCCGCGCCGCGGGCCATGTCAAGATCCGCGGTCACCGTCACGTCGGCGCCGACTCGGGCGAGCGCGCGCTCGGCCGACCGCAGGTTTCCCGAGCCGTAGTCCAGGACGACCACCCGGGGACGCCGGCCGGGTCCGTCTCCGGTCACAGCACACCTTTCGTGGAGGGTATCCCGGCGACGCGGGCGTCGAGCGCCACCGCGTCGCGCAGAGCCCGCGCGACCGCCTTGAACTGGGCCTCGACCACGTGATGGGCGTTGCGGCCGGACAGCACCCGCACGTGCAGCGCGAGCCGGGCGGACGCGGTGATCGACTCGAAGATGTGCCGGGTCAGCGTTGTGTCGTAAGTTCCGATCATCCCAACGAGATCCGGTTCGACGTGCACGCAGTACGGCCGGCCGGACAGGTCGACGGCGGCTTGGGCGAGCGCCTCGTCCAGCGGGACGGTGGCATCCCCGAACCGGCGGATACCCGCCTTGTCGCCGAGCGCCTCGCGCAGGGCGGACCCGAAGGCGATCGAGGTGTCCTCGACGGTGTGGTGGGCGTCGATGTGCAGATCCCCCCGGGTACGCACGGTGAGGTCGAACCCGCCGTGCTTGCCGAGCTGGGACAGCATGTGGTCGAAGAACGGGACGCCGGTGTCCGACGAGGAGATTCCCGTCCCGTCGAGGTCGAGCTCGACCAGGACGTCCGACTCCAACGTCTTGCGTTCGATTCGCGCGGTGCGTGCCATCGGGGGCTTCCTCGGTCTCTGTAGATCTCAGGCCGGGCCAGGGGCTCAGGCGGTGGCGAGGCTGATGACACCGTCCGCGCCGATGACGCTGCCGGTGAGAGTTCTGCCCAGCGCCCCGAGAAACGCGTCCACCTCGTTCGGCAGCCCGGCGGTGACCCGCAGCCAGCCGGTCAGACCGACATCGCGGACCAGCACTCCCGCGTCCAACAGGCTCTGCCACACCGCCCGCTGATCGGCGAACCGGCCGAAGAACACGAAGTTGGCGTCGCTCGGAGCCAGCCGCAGACCGAGCGCAGGCAACTCCCGGACGATGCGGTCGCGCTGGGCCTTGACCGCCTCCACCGTGCCGAGCAGCTCGTCGGCGTGCGCGAGCGCTGTGCGCGCGACGGCCTGGGTGAAGCTGGACAGGTGGTAGGGCAGCCGCACCAGGTACAGCGAGTCCACCACGGCGGGGTGCGCGGCAAGGTAGCCTACCCGGGCACCGGCCAGCGCGAACGCCTTGCTCATTGTCCGGGTGACGACGAGCCGCGGATGACGGGGCAGCAGCGTCAGCGTGCTGGGCACGCCGGCCCGGCGGAACTCGGCGTAGGCCTCGTCGACGACGACCATGCCGCTGCCGGTGGCCTCCACCGCCTCACAGGCGGCGACGACGACCTCGGGCGGCAGGGCCGTGCCCGTCGGATTGTTCGGTGAGCAGAGGAAGACCAGGGCGGGTCGGTGCCGGGCGATCGCGTCGGCGACCACGGCCGGGGAGAGCGTGAAGTCCTCCGCTCGCTGCCCGGCCACCCACTCGGTGGCGGTGGCCAGCGCGATGAGGCGGTGCATCGAGTAGGACGGCTCGAACCCGAGCGCCACCCGACCGGGCCCGCCGAACGCCTGGAGGAGCTGCTGGAGGATCTCGTTGGAGCCGTTGGCGGCCCAGACCTGACTGGTGTGCACGCCGAAGCCGGCATCGGGTGTCAGGTAGTAGGCGAGGTCGGCACGCAGCGCCTCGGCGTCCCGGTCGGGATAGCGGTTCGCCTCGGTGGCGGCGAGGGCCGCGGCCTTGCCGATGGCGTCGACCAGCCCGACCGACGGCGGGTGCGGGTTCTCGTTGGTGTTGAGCCGCACCGGCACGTCGAGCTGCGGAGCGCCGTAGGGCGAGAGCCCGCGCAGGCTGTCGCGCAGCGGCAGGCCGTCAGCGTCCCACGGGCGCCACGGCCGGTCCCCGGCACCGCTCCCGGCCGCCTTGAATATCATCGGAGTCGAACCTCCACCGCGTCGACGTGAGCTGTGAGGTCCTCCGCCCCGCCGAGCGCTACGATACGCGGGGCGACGGCGGCGAGCCCCTCCCGCGTGCACTCGACCACCTGGACCTGACGTTGGAAGGCGGTGACCGCCAGACCGCTGGAATGCCGGGCGGTGCCGCCGGTGGGCAGGACGTGGTTGGACCCGGCCAGGTAGTCGCCGAGCGGGACGGGAGCGTAGTCGCCGACGAAGACCGCTCCGGCGTGGCGCACCCGGGCGGCGACCGCGGCGGCGTCCGCGGTGTGGATCTCCAGATGCTCGGCGGCCCAGCCGTCCGCCACCGCGAGACCCGCGTCGACGTCCGCGACGAGCGCGACCGCCCCCTGGCCGGCGAGCGACTCCGCCACCCGCTCCCGGTGGCGGGTGACGGGCACCTGCTTGCCGAGCTCGACGTCGACCGCGTCGGCGAGTTCCACCGACGGGGTGATCAGCAGGCAGGCGGCCATCGGATCGTGCTCGGCCTGGGCGATGAGGTCGGCGGCGACGAAGGCCGGATCCGCGGTGGCGTCGGCGAGGATCGCGACCTCGGTCGGGCCCGCCTCGGCGTCCACCCCGACGACCCCACGCAGCAGGCGCTTGGCCGCCGTGACATAGACGTTGCCGGGCCCGGTGATCACATCGACCGGCGGGCAGCTCGTGGTCCCGTAGGCGGCCATCGCCACGGCCTGGGCTCCGCCTGCCGCGTAGACCTCCTCGACACCGAGCAGCGCGCAGGCGGCGAGGATCACCGGATGCGGCAGCCCGCCGTTGTCCTTCTGCGGCGGGGAGAAGACCGCGAGCGAGCCGACCCCGGCCTCCTGGGCGGGCACGACGTTCATCACGACGCTGCTGGGGTAGGCGACCCGCCCGCCCGGCACGTACAGGCCGACCCGCTCCACCGGCACCCAGCGCTGCGTCACCGTGGTGCCGGGCGCGACCTCGATCGCCAGCGGCTCCCGCAGCTGCGCACGGTGCACCAGCCGAGTCCGGCGGATCGCCTCGGTCAGCGCGTCGCGCACGGCCGGATCCAGGGCATCCGCGGCGGCGGCGAGAACCTGGGCGGGCACCCGCAGGCTCGGCGGGCGGACCCCGTCGAACCGCTCCGCGGCGGCGAGGACGGCCGCGTCGCCGCGGTCCCGCACGTCCGCACAGACCGGCCGGACCGCATCGACGGCGACGTCGACGTCGACGTCGGCCCGCGGCAGTAGCCGTCGGATCTCGGCTGCGGCAGGCACCGCGCCACGCAGATCAAGCCTTCTGAGCACGACAAGAGATTAGCTGGCCTCGGCGGGACCGGTAGAATCGTGTGTCCGCCGCAGGTGCGACGCTGGTTGCGTGTCCCCTCCACATACCCTGTCAGGACCGGATCACCCGGGCCGGGCGCCGGGTCCAGCCGAATCCGGCGAGTCGTTGGCGACCCTGCTGGCGGGCTACCGGGTGCATGCCCGGGCGCCTCGCGCGGCGGTGGCGGCGCTGACCGAGCAGCCACGCACCCTGCGCCAACTGGTCCAGAGTTCGGGCCTGCCCCGACGGAGCGTGGAGGAGATCCTCGCCAGCCTCGGCGACGATCTGCGGACCGGCCCCGACGGGCGTCACGTGCTGCGCCCCGCGTCGATCGACCGCTACCGCGGCCTGATCCGCTATGACGAGCTGAGCGGACAGACCCCGCTCGATCCCCTCGCCGCCGTGATCGCCCGCCACGGTCCGCTGGTCACGACCATGCATGATCTCATCGCTGCCGCGCCCCGACCGCGGGCCGACCTCGACCACGTACCCGCGACGGCGACGACCGTCGTGCGCCGGGCCGTCTGGCTGCAGACACGTTACGACCTGCGCGGCGCGCATCTGCTGTGCATAGGTGATCATGATCTCACCTCGCTGGCGGCGGTCTCGTTGATCGACGGGCTCACCGTGACCGTCGTCGACATCGACGACGAGCTGCTCGCCTACCTGGACAGCTCGGCCCGGTCGTTGGGCGTCCGGCTGCGGTGCCTCTACGCCGACCTGCGCTTCGGCCTGCCGCCGGCGGTGGTGGGCACGGCCGATCTGGCGTTCACCGATCCGCCCTACACCCCGGAGGGCGTGGCGCTGTTCACCGGGCGCGGCGCGCAGGGTCTCGCGGACCGCGAACATGGTCGCGTCCTGCTGGCCTACGGGTTCAGCGACCGGGTACCGACGCTGGGTTGGAAGGTGCAGCGGGCACTGATCGATCAGGGCTTCGTGTTCGAGGCCGTCTGGCCAGGCTTCCACGTCTACGAGGGCGCGGAGGCGGTGGGCGCCAGAGCCGACATGTACGTCTGCCAGCCGACCCCGGCCACCTGGAAGCAGCTGGACCGCTCGGCCACGGCGGCCACGGCGGCCACAACCGCGACGGCCGCCATCTACACCCGGGGCCGGCAGTCCACGCAGAGTCGGCCGACGCGCCTGACCGCCCCGGTCCTCGACGCGGTGGCCGCCTTTCTCGCCACCGGCCCGGCGGGTCGCGCCGTGTTCGTTGGCGAGCGGCGGGAGGTCGACGCGGTCCACGTGCGTCTCGCGACCGTGTTCGACCAGGGGCTGCCCACGTTCGCCTCGACCGGCCCCGGCGCCTCAACCGAGGACGGAACGGTCAGCGTGGCCACCGACCTGTCGGACGATCCGGGCCCCTGGCTGACCAGGCTCCTCCTGGCGGTCAACGCGGACCGGCTCGCCGTCGTCGTCTCCTCCGATCATCCCGATCTGGGCGTCCGCCGCCGGCGGGCCCAGGATGACCCGCTGCGGCAGCTGCGGGCGAAGTGGACCGCCACCCCCGCCCGGGACCTCGGGGACCTGCGGCTCGTGACGTTCACGGCCGTCGGCCCGGCGGCGCTCGCCCCCGCCGACCGGCTCGCCCGGTGGCTGCTGGACCGCCCGCACGGCAAGATCGGCAACGTCTGGCGGGACGGGCTCATCCGGATCGTCCGGGAGGATTCGGGGCGCACGCTCTCCCAGCGCGACGCCCGGGCCGCCGTGACCCGGGCCGCGCGCGATCCCGACCTGCTGGCCGCCCGGCTGATCGATCTTCCCCGGCACGCCCTCGGGGGAATCCTCGCCGCGGTGTCGTCCGGCGACACGCTGCTGGCCGAGCCGGTGAGACCGGGCTGGATCCGGCAAAATTGGCAGACGCTGCGAAACGAGTAGATATGACGGAATCGGAGCTGGCGACGGCGGAATCGCGGTGGCACCCGCGGGGCCGGCGGCCGGACGCGCCCGGTGCCGCCTACTGTCGTGCTATGGCGACGCTTGCAGGCAACGGCTCCCGAGCACACGCATCAGACCTGCAGCGGTATCCCGATCCCGCCGGCGCCCGGGTGCTGGTGGTCGAGGACGACGACGGCCTCGGTACCCAGCTCGTGCGCGGTCTGGACCGGGCCGGCTACACCGCCGACCGGGTGCGGACCGGGGAGGCCGCGCTCGCCCGGGTCGAGGGCGTGTCCCCGCCCGATCTCGTGCTCCTGGACCTGGGACTGCCCGACATCGACGGCGCGGAGGTGTGCCGGCGCATCCGCGAGCGCGGGGACACCCCCGTGATCGTGGTGACGGCTCGGGGGGACGAGGCGGACCGGGTCGAGGCCTTGGACCTCGGTTCCGACGACTACCTGGTCAAACCATTCGGATTCGCCGAACTGCTGGCCCGGATACGGGCGGTGCGGCGGCGCGCCGCCCGGGCCACCGGTGAGAGCTCCGACGTGGTCCGACACGGACCGCTCGTCCTCGACCAGCGCAGCCGGCGGATCTCCGTCGACGGCCGTCCGGTCCAGGTGACGGCGCGGGAGTACGATCTGCTGGCCTTCCTGGCCTGCGATCCCGGCCGGGTCCGGACCCGACGGGAGATCTTCACCGCTGTCTGGGGCGACTGGTTCGGCTCATCGAAGGTCCTCGACGTACACATCGGCGCGATCCGCCGCAAGCTCGGGATTCCCGAACTGATCGAAACGGTGTACGGGGTCGGCTTCCGCCTGGGCGGGCCGCCGGCGCCCGGCGCCGATCCGACCCCCGGTGACCGGAGCGCGCCACCCCTCGGCCGATGACCCGGCACATCCAATGACCCGGCGCATCCTGGCCGCCCAGCTCGCGCTCACGACGGCGCTGCTTGTCGGCCTGTGCGTCCCGATGGGGCTCGACGCCACCCGTCACGACCGGGCGCTGTTCGGCCTGCGGCTCACGGCCGCGATGCAGGCCTACTGCGCCGAGGTGAAGTGGCGGCGGCTGTCCGCCGGCGCGGCCCCGCTGCCCGCCCCCGTACGCGACAGTACGGCCGTGCCACCGGACGAGCTCCGGCTGTTCGACCCGAACGGTACGCCCGTGGCCGACACCGGTGACGACATCCCGATCATGGCCTGGGATCTGGATCGGGCCCGCCGGGAGAACGTGGTCATCAACCCGAACGCGGCCAATCGACACCGGATGATCCTTATTGCTCCGGTGTCCAACGCGCAGGGCCTGGTCGGCATCCTGGCCGTCGCGCGCAGCGATGCCGGGCTGCGCGCCTCGATCATCCACCGATGGACGATGATCGCCCTCGCGGGCGTCCTGGTCGCGCTGGCCGCATTGGGGATCTCGATGCTGCTGGCCCGCTGGGTGGGCCGGCCGCTGCGCCGGCTCGAGCAGGCAGCGACCGAACTCGGTGCCGGTGATCTCACGATCCGGGCCAGAGCCGTCGGTGGCCCGCCCGAGGCACGCAAACTTGCCACGACGTTCGACGCGATGGCGGGACGGCTCCAGTTGCTGGTCGACAGCCAGCGCCGGTTCCTCGCCGACGTCTCCCACCAGATCCGCACCCCGCTGACGGCGATGCGCCTGCGCCTAGAGCTGCTGCAACAGGACGTGGACGCGGACACCACCGACGAGGTCGCGGGCACCCTGGTCGAGGTACACCGGCTCTCCCGGATGGTCGACGGGCTGCTGGCGGTCTCCCGGGCCGAGCATGCACCGATCCCGACCCAGCCGATCCCCCTCGCGGTCGCCGCCGAGGAACGATGCCTGATCTGGCGACCGGTCGCAGCCGCCGCCGGAGTGACGCTGACCTGCGACGTCGACGCGGACCAGGTCGTCCAGTGCACCCCGGGGCATCTGGAGCAGATCCTCGACAATCTCCTCAGCAACACGCTGGAGGCCACCCCGTCCGGCAGCCGGGTCAGCGTCACGTCCGGGACGAACCCACCGGCCCAGCCACGCCCGGTGGGCGCCGGAGGCACCGCGGAGGCGGGCCTCGGGACGGGGAGCACCGCGTACGAATTGGACGAGATGAACGTCACCGGGCCGCAGAGCACCATGACGGCGGAAAGCATGACGCGGCTCACGGTCGCCGACAGCGGACGCGGCATGAGCGCCGAGCAGCGGGCCGCCGCCTTCCGCCGGTTCAGCTCCAACCTCAGTGCCGACCAGCGAGAAGCCGACCAGCGAGGAGAGGTGCCCGGCCGGGCCGATCGGCGCGGGAACGGCCTCGGGCTCGCCATCGTGCATGCCCTGACGACCGCCGACGGCGGGACGGTCACTCTGGCCGAGAGTGACAACGGGGGTCTGTGCGTCGTCCTCGACCTGCCCCGGACACATCCAGACCGACGGCCGACGGCCGCCCGGCCGGCACCCGCGCAGAGATCCGTGGACGCGGCGGGCGGCACCTGCATCGCGGCCGCGCCGGGTTCCGGGGGCACGGACGGCCCGGGCCCCCGGCGGACATCGGCCACCATCCACGAACTACTGGAAGTAGTGGATTACGTCACGACAGATTATGCCATGGCCGACGACAGGCCGTGACGACCGGACAACGGCTTCACCGGACTCCCGATTCACTAGATGATCTTTACTGGTTCTTTCCGAGCCGAGGAGCGGTCCGTAACCACAATGCGCCCCGGGCCAGTTATTTTCGAACTGAGCCACCAGGGATGGAGTTCCACTGATCATGGCAAAAAGTCCGGCACAGAAGATTCGTGAAGTCGCGACAACCGGCGTCGGCACGCTTCGCCGCGGACACCCGTACAGGCTCCCCCGGCCGGGGGTCCGCGGTCGCCATGAGGAGACCGGCACCGGCCCAGTGCCGGCCAGTGCCGGCGCGGTGTCACACTCCGGCCGCGCTCCCGCCGAGGTCTGACCTCGGCAGGCGGCACCCGTGGGACGCAGGTGCTGTCGGGACAATCTTCTACGAAGAGTAGAAGGCAAGATGGTCGAGTGACCGTCACCTCGACAGGCGCGCTCCCATGCACCTGACCCAGTCGACCGACCTGGCGCTGCGGGCACTTATGCTCACGGCCACCCGGGAGGATCGCCTCACCGTCCGCGACCTCTCGAAAGCCCTCGATGTTCCGCTCACCCACATGGCGAAGATCGTGCAACGCCTCCAGCGGCTCGACCTCGTGGTCACCGTGCGCGGGCGCACCGGCGGGGTACTGCTCGCCCCGGGCGCGACGCAGGTCACCGTCGGGCACATCGTCCGTGCCCTCGAGGGCACGGACGAGTTCGTCTCCTGCGACGGTCCCCCGTGCCCCCTGCGATGCGCCTGCCGACTGCGCCCCCTCCTGCGGCAAGCCCAGGAGAACTTCCTGGTCACGCTCGACGAGGTGACCCTCGCCGAGCTCACCGACGAACCCGCCGGTGAGCTCCTGCGCTCCCTCGCGCCACCGGTCCGCTGACACCCGGCCCCGCCCGCCACGAACCACCCTGGAACTATCCGGGGCTGGACCAGCGGACCCCGCCGTTCCGTCGGACCTGCGGGATAGAATCGCCTGGAACGCAGGCCGGTTACGGGAGGGATCCCCCCACAACGTAGCTGTTCAGCTCGGGTGAGAGGCCCTGCGCTTGTGTTTGCGCAGGCCGGGGTGGCCGTCGGCGGGTATCGGGTGTGCTGTCCGCGGGCGGCTCGGTGGGGCGGGGTCGTCAGCCGGGTTGGGCGGCGGGTGGGAGCCAGGGGCCGGTGGTGAACAGGTCGACGAGGACGTCGAGGGTGCTTAGGCCCCATTTGGTGGCGGTCGACAGGTAGGACTGGACGACGGCGAAGTCGGCGAGGCCGGTGAGGGTGCGCCAGGCGCCGCCGGAGGTGTTCTGCTGGACCTTGACGGGCCTGGCGGCCTCCTCGGCCAGGTTGTTCGTGAACGGCACCGCGAGGTCGACGACGAAGCGCAGGATCATGTCCTCGTGGCGGCGCATCCGTCCTATCAGGGTGCGGGCGTCCTTCGTCAGGGGGCTGCGCCTGCCGGCGTTGTCGGCCTCGCCGCGGGCGAGCGCGCCGAGGTAGTGGTTGCGGATCCGGGCGACGGTTGTGGGGTCGAGGGCGGCCTGGCCGGCCTGGCGGGCGGCGCGGGCGGCGTGGTGGGCGTCGAGCAGGGTGGTGGCCATCGCGTCGGCCCAGACCTGGCCGTCGGGGTCGCCGTCGTGGACGGCGCGCAGGTCGCGCAGGGTGTGGGCACCACACCAGGCGTGCAGCGCGCCGGTCAGGTGGGTGTAGCCGGCGTAGCCGTCGCGCATCAGGGTGCCGGTGAAGGCGGGCCAGACGCCGCCGGCGTCGATCGCCTGCGCGGTGCGGTCCCCGGTGTGCATCACGGTGAGGTACTCGGTGCAGGCGACGTGCACATAGCGCAGCCCGCCCGCGGCGCGGGCGGTCGTCTCGTCGGCGTGCGCGACCGGCGCGGCGGCGATCAACGCCCGCACCCGGGGCAGGAACGTGGTCTCGAGCAGGCGGGCGGACCGGCCGCGTACCGAGGCGACCCAGCCGACGGAGACGACGGCGCCGAGCAGAGCGGCCAGGACCGCGCCGGCCCGGCGGACCGGCAGGTGGTGCGCGCACACCAGCCACGCCGCCCGCCCGAGTAGCCGCGGGCCCCAGACGAGTCGGCCGGTCAGCGGCACCGGCGCGGTCCCGGCGGTCGTCGCCGCGCAGCACGGGCAGGTCCGCGCCACGACCCGGTACTCGGTCACGTGCGGCCGGGGCGGGGCCGGTGGAGCGTCGAACACCTGGTGGCGCCTCGTGGCGAACACCGGCGCCCCGGCCAGCGAGGCGCCACAGCCCCCGCAGCACGGCGGGTCGATCGTGAACATCTCGTCCGGGTCGTCGACCATCATCCGGGTCTGCCCGGGCACCCCTGGCTGCTTGCCCCGCGGCCGGCCCGACGACCGCGCCGGCGCCTTCGTGTACGGGTCGTCCGACGACGGCAGCCGCGACGAGTTCTGGCTGTTCTTCCCCGCCTGGCGCTCCAGCTCGGCGACCCGCCCGCCCAGCTGCTCGATCAGTTCGGTGGCCGCCGCGAGCCGCTCGGCCATCCCCGCGATCTGCCTGTCCTGGGCCGCGATCGTGGCGTCCCGGTCCGCGAGCAGGCGCACGAGACCCTCGTACGTCGGCCGGCCACCAGACTCCACACCCGCGACGCTAGCGGATCACCACCCACCGCCACGCGATCACACGAACGATCACCACACAAGATCCGGAAGAC